>JAAXGF010000137.1 GCA_012267605.1 Alphaproteobacteria bacterium
GGAGGACGCAGTGCTGGCCACCGGGCGCTCGGATTATCCGAACCAGGTCAATAACGTGCTGTGTTTCCCATTTAATTTTCCGTGGTGCACTGGATGTCGGTGCGACTGAAATAAATACCGAAATGAAGATCGCGTGTGTCCGTGCGATCGCCGACCTTGCCATGGCCGAGGTACCGGATGTGGTCGCAAACGCCTACGCCGGCCGGGATTTGAGTTTTGGCCGGGAATACCTCATCCCCACACCTTTTGATCCCCGCCTCATTGTCGAAATCCCTTCGACCGTTGCCCAAGCGGCGATCGATAGCGGAGTGGCCACCCGACCGTTCTCCGACATGGAATCCTACCGTACTTCGTTGTCCAACCGCGTGTTCCGTACCGGATACGTTATGGAAGAGGTATTTATCAACGCGAAGAAGGATCCCAAACGCCTGGTTTACGCCGAGGGCGAGGATGCACGGGTTTCGCAGGCCGTGCAAATCGTCTGCGACGAGGGATTGGCCAAGCCGATCCTGATCGGTCGCCCAGAAGTCATCAGCGCCCGCATCGAGAAATTCGGATTGCGCATCGCTGCTGGTGAGGATTTCGAGATCGTCAATCCCCTGGATGATTCGCGTTACAGGGATTACTGGCAGACCTACCACGAAATCATGGAGCGTTCGGGAGTCTCTCCGGCGACAGCGAAAACAATGTTGCGTACGGAAAACACCGTTATCGCCGCCGTCATGGTTCACCGCGGTGACGCCGATGCCATGCTGGCCGGTCCCGTTGGGTCATTCCGGCATAACTTGAGACACGTCCTCGACATAATCGGTCTTGCCGAAGGTGTCCACGACGCTTCGGCGCTGCAACTCCTGGTTCTCGCCAAGGGGACGTATTTTATCGCTGATACCAACGTGACATATGATCCCGACGCCAAGCAAATCGCCGAGATGGCGCTATTATCGGCCAAGCAAATCCGCCGGTTCGGCATCGAACCCAAGGTTGCCTTGGTATCGCATTCGAATTTCGGTAGCCGCAATACGCCAACCGCGACAAAAATGCGAGAGGCCTTGCAACTGTTGCACGCTCAGGCGCCCGATCTCGAAGTCGAGGGTGAAATGCACGCGGACGCGGCGCTTTCTCAACGCATTCGCGGCCACATTTTTCCCAACTCGCGGCTTGAGGGAGAAGCAAATTTGCTCATCGCACCAAACCTTGACGCCGCCAACATCGGTTTCAACATGGTAAAGCAGTTGGCCAGCGGACTGTCGATCGGCCCAATGCTTCTTGGTATGCGCAAAACGGCCCATGTGCTTGGCACTTCTGTGTCGGTCCGTGGAACCGTGAACATGAGTGCCGTAGCGGTCATCGACGCGCAAATCGCGGCCAAAGGATGAACTGGTGGCCGGTTCGGCGGAAGGTCCTCCTTCATCCGGGCCGGCCTCGGCTGACATCAAACCTGGGTCCGCTGAACCCATTGGTCTGACGGACTCCGCGACTCGCGAAATTCTTCACGCCCTCGATCGCCGTCAAGACACGCGCGTAGAGGCACTCGTCAACAAACTGCATGTTGCTGATCAGGCCGACCTGCTGGAAATGGTCGGCCCGGAAAACCGGCGTGTTCTTGTCGACGTATTGCGCCCCGTGTTCAACCCTGAGGTGTTGCCCGAACTCGACGAAACCGTCCGCGACGAAGTCATAGATATTCTCAGCACTGCCGAGCTCGCGACTGCCGTCTCCGAACTCGAGAGCGACGACGCGGTTCATGTGGTCGAAGATCTCTCGGAGGATGACAAGCAGGCGCTCCTAGAGGCAATTCCCGAAACTGATCGAGAGGTCGTCGAGGAAGGCCTGTCCTACCCGGAAAGAAGTGCCGGGCGCCTCATGCAGCGGGAGTTAGTCGCGGTGCCGGCATCATGGCACATCGGCCAAATCATTGACCATTTGCGTTCTGCGGCGGATTTGCCAGACGAGTTCTACGATATCATCGTAATTGACGCGAACCACCGTCCGATTGGTTCGGTCGCCTTGAGCAAAGCCATACGCAGCCAGAGGGCGGTAATCGTGCAGGATATCATGAATTCCGAACTTAAGCCTGTTCCTGCTGAAATGGACCAGGAGGAGGTTGGCTACTTGTTTCACCAGTACGACTTGGTGTCCGCACCTGTGGTCGACGGCAACGGCCGCCTGGTGGGCGTGATTACTGTCGACGATGTCGTCGATGTCATCGAGGAGGAAGCGGAAGAGGACATCATGCGGCTGGGCGGAGTCAGCGAGACCGACCTGCACGAATCGCTAGTCACGACGACCCGGCGCAGATTTGTTTGGTTGCTAGTAAATCTGGGTACAGCGATCATCGCCTCGGTGGTGATCGGCCTGTTCGACGCCACTATCGAGCAAATGGTGGCGCTAGCCGTACTAATGCCGATCGTTGCTTCGATGGGTGGAAATGCCGGTACGCAAACCCTCACCGTCGCGGTGCGGGCCATCGCTACGAAGGATTTGACTGCCACCAACGCGATGAGGGTTGTGAACAAGGAGGTGCTGACCGGCGGAGTTAACGGTGTGCTCTTCGCCGTCCTCGCCGGTACCGTCGCCTACGTCTGGTTTGGCAGTTTGTTGCTCGGCCTCGTAATCGGCGCGGCAATGATCTTCAACATGTTAGTGGCGGCCTTGGCGGGCATCAGTATCCCCTTATTATTGGCGCGCGTGGGCATCGATCCTGCAATTGCTGCTGGCGTGTTTCTGACCACCGTGACCGATGTTATAGGATTCTTCGCCTTCCTTGGACTCGCAGCCCTGGTGTTTTTGTAAGTACGCTGAGGGGAAGCGAGGTAACCCATGGTCTTTAGTCGCGGGTTACACCTGATTTGGGTGCGGGTGGGTCGACCGGTGTCGACCAAAAAAGCGGATACAAACCCGAGCCCGGCTCTTTTGCCGCTGGGAGCCAAAAAACTACGAAGAATCGATTCACTGGACGGTCAAATTCGTGCGAAGCGGTACCTCGCATGCGGCACGACTAAATATTGATTCGTACTGATCCTCCTCCGAAAAAATTTTTTGTTGTAAGGCTACGCGTTGGATTTCAAGCGATGATGCATCCGTCACCGTAGTATGCACCTGAACGCGGACTCAGGGTTGCTACAAACGGTACGTCGTACAATCTGACTATTCACGTTTTCGGGCGAATCGCGGACACTCGGGAAAATCTCGATTCGAAAGTTGCATCTACAAGGAGTGCTCATATCGTTTGAGGCGACGATTATCTACGACGCGCGGTACGTTGAAATGTCCAATCGGTTATTATAAACCGAGTGCTACAAATCGTGCTGTTCTCCGCCGATCGAACGCATCAGTATGCTCGTATACGGTTTCCCAGAAGGTACTTCCTTTCTCCTCGATCGACCTTTGCCACCGATTTCCTTGGGACTGCAATCTATCGACGGGCGCTTGATCGCCACCGGAAAGAATAATTCATGAGAGAATTTGGCCTTAGGGTCGTGCTCTGCCTCACCGGGGTGGCGATATCGTTGGTGGGATTAGAAATTGTACTCGCACTCGCATGGCCAGTCTGGTATCGCGCGCCCACCATGGAAAATTTCTCTAATGAAGGATTTCGCGGATATTTACATCGCGCTTCCGATGTCCCTGGTTTGCGGTACGAACTCGCGCCCAATATGGATTTGGACACCAAATTAGGCCCTATGGTTACCAATAGTTATGGTATGCGCGACGCGGAACCACTGCCGTCGGATTTGCCCGGACTGATTTGTATCGTAACAATTGGTGATTCCCTAGCCTTCGGAGATGGCGTCGCGAGTGATGAAACATTTTCAAACGTGCTTGAAGAGTTATTGCGAGCCTCGCCTCTCGTCGATGATCGACCTATTGAAGTATTGAATATGGGCGTTTCCGGCTATTCATCCGCGGACGAGGCGATCGTCGTGGAACACAAGGCATTCGAACTGGAGCCGGATCTTATAATCATTGGTTATGTTCAAAATGACCCTGAATTAGAACCCGTGCAGGGCCTGACCAATTATTTCGCCGAGGATGCGTGGTGGCGCCACTTTCACACCACGCGGCTCATTGCAAAGGCTAGAAGAAATTTGGTCGTGAATTTGATTGGCGGCGGTGATTTGATTAGATACCTTCACGCACCTGAACAACCTATGTGGAAAAGTGTTGAACAGGCGTTTCAAAAAATTGGTCAGTTGGTATCGGAAAGAAATATACCCGTCATCGTGCTTATTTTGCCGGTGGTTCCAAAAGAAAAATGGGGGGTCTACGAACATCAATACATGCATGATCAGATTACTGAAGTCGCGATGAAAGCTGGTCTTGATGTGTTGGACATATATGATGTATTCAAAGCTTACGATCCCGAATCTTTAAAGGTCTCAGAAAGTGATGGGCATCCATCTTCTTTGGGTCACCGAGCAGTAGCCGAAGCTATTTACTCGAAACTTTTTTCTGATTACTCTGAAATTTTCACTATTGAAAAATGAAATTGAGATATCATCGTAAGTGAATGTGGCATCCAGGACACAAAACGGGGTTCGCAAAATCAACCGTTAGAACCACAAGCTAGATCGCTGTCTTGACCCCGCGGCAACCTATGACAGCATTCGTCTGAAGCTAGATACTCCCATCTTTCGGAGTGCCTTTATGGTAAATTGGTTTTCCGATGTTTGCGGATGACCCTTCGATGTTCGATCTCGGCGAGACGACCGATTTAATTCGTGAGACGGTGCGCCGGTTTACAGCCGATGAAATCGCGCCGCGCGCGGACGAGATTGACAAGTCAAACTCGTTTCCCGCCGATTTGTGGTGCAAGTTCGGCGATATCGGTGTTCTTGGTCTCACTGTCGAAGAGGCGTTCGGCGGCAGTGGATTAGGGTATCTTCATCATGTAATCGCCATGGAGGAAATCAGCCGCGGGTCGGCGTCAGTTGGACTGAGTTACGCAGCTCACTCCAACCTTTGCGTGAACCAAATTCATCGCCATGGCAGCGAAGCACAAAAACGTCGCTATCTCCCCGATTTGATCTCTGGTACGGCGGTGGGCGCCCTGGCGATGAGCGAGGCTGACGCGGGATCCGACGTGATCGGGATGCGGCTCCGTGCCGAACTCAAGGGCGACCACTACGTACTCACTGGTAGTAAGATGTGGATCACCAACGGGCCCGACGCTGACGTTATCGTGGTCTACGCAACTACCGATCCGTCGGCCGGCGCCCGGGGAATTACCGCGTTCATCGTCGAGAAGCAGTTTCCCGGATTCTTGGCTGCGCAAAAACTCGACAAACTGGGCATGCGCGGCTCCAATACCGGCGAGTTGGTATTTTCCGATTGCCGGGTCCCAGTGGAGAATGTTCTCGGCGAGGCCGGTGTTGCGGTACTTATGAGCGGCCTGGACTTCGAACGGGTTGTGCTCGCGGGTGGGCCGCTGGGCATTATGCGAAGCTGCCACGACGTGGTTCTGCCATACGTGCGAGAACGCCAACAATTCGGCCAACCAATCGGCCGTTTTCAGCTGATGCAAGGTCACCTCGCTGATATGTATACGGCGATGAACGCATGCCGCGCCTATGTCTACGCCGTGGCGCGTGCTTGCGATCGGGGTCAGACGACACGTAAGGATGCGGCCGGTGCCATCCTTTACGCGGCCGAGCGGGCGACTGAGGTAGCGCTCCTCGGAATCCAGTGTCTCGGTGGCAACGGCTATACCAACGAATACCCGGTGGGCCGGCTGTTACGCGATGCTAAACTGTATGAAATTGGCGCTGGTACCAGCGAGATTCGCCGCATGCTCATCGGCCGGGAACTATTTGACGAATCCGCCTGATCGGCGAGGAGGGAATACACATGGCAAACGGATCAGACGACCCCGTCGTCGTGGTTGGCTCGGCGCGGACTCCTCTAGGCGGATTCCAGGGTGCGTTGGCGGCGGTTCCCTCGCCCGAGCTAGGGGCGAAGGCGATCGCCTCAGCGCTTGATCGCGCGAAGGTCGCGCCGGAAGCAGTGGAAGAAGTTTTCATGGGCTGTGTGTTGCCCGCAGGGGTTGGTCAGGCACCGGCGCGCCAAGCGAGTCTGGGGGCGGGAATCCCAACCAGTGCCGGTTGCACCACCGTCAACAAAGTCTGCGGGTCGGGTATGAAGGCGGTCATGCTCGCCCACGACGTCCTCGCCCTTGGCAATAACGAGGTCATGGTTGCGGGTGGCATGGAGAACATGAGTAGAGCACCTTACATTTTGGATCGTGCACGGGCCGGCTATCGCCTCGGCCATGGCAAAGTCGTCGACCACATGTTTCTAGACGGACTCGAAGACGCATACGATCACGGTCGGCTTATGGGGACCTACGCCGAGGACACGGCGGAACGCTACCAGTTTACCCGGGACCAACAGGACGCCTTCGCTATCGAATCCCTCAAACGCGCCAGCGGGGCCGTCAAGTCCGGCGCGTTCGCGCGTGAGACGGCGGCCGTCACGGTGACGTCACGGCGCGGTGATACCGTCGTGGAATGCGACGAACAACCGCTACGACTGAGCGCCGAAAAAATTCCCGGTCTGAAGCCAGCGTTTCGCAGCGACGGAACTGTGACGGCGGCGAATTCCAGTTCAATATCGGACGGCGGCGCGGCTCTTGTGCTAACCCGGAGATCGAAGGCGGAATCCGAGGGCATGTCGCCGCAGGCAACAATCGTCGGCCATGCCAGTCATGCTCACGCGCCGGAATGGTTTACGACAGCGCCGGTTGGCGCCATCGAGAAGCTTCTTTCAAAGGTTGGCTGGGCCGCCTCGGATGTCGATTTATTCGAAATTAACGAGGCCTTCGCGGTGGTGACTATGGCAGCAATGCGCGAGTTGGATTTGCCCCACGACAAAGTCAATATCAAAGGTGGCGCGTGCGCCCTCGGCCATCCCATTGGTTGTTCCGGCGCCCGCATTCTCGTGACCTTGCTAGCGGCAATGGAGCAGCGCGACGTGAAACGGGGAATTGCCGCGTTATGCATAGGCGGGGGAGAAGCGACCGCGGTCGCCGTTGAACGCCCACTCTAGACTTGTTCAAGGTTTTCGGCAGACGCGCAATCGTCTGTCGGGCGGGAAGTATTGCTGGCAACAGAGTTAGCCACTCGCGCCAATGTCCGTGAGAGTGCGAACGAAATTTTCGCGCCATGCCGTCAGGTCATTTTCACTGACGCTTTTCATCATATCACGCCATCGTTCACGCCGCTCGTCCAGAGGCATGAGCAAGGCTCGCTCGATGTATTTAGCGACGTCGTCGGTGTCATGTGGATTGACGATCAACGCACCTACGAGTTGCTGGGCGGCTCCGGCAAAACGCGAAAGTATTAGCACTCCCGGGTCTTCGGGGTTTTGGGCTGCCACAAATTCCTTTGCCACGAGGTTCATGCCGTCGCGCAACGGCGTTACCAATCCGATTCGACTTGCTCGAAACAGGCCCGCGAGTGCCTGCCGGTTATACGCCTTGTTGATGTATCGAATGGGAACCCAATCGAATTCGGAAAAACGCCCGTTAATATGGCCTGATGCGGTTTCTAACTCATGGCGAATTTCAACGTACTCCGGTACGTCCGAACGCGAGGGCGGGGCGATCTGCAACAGCGTAACGCGCCCTCGATTATCTGGAAAATTGCTGAGAAATTTCTCGAATGCGTTGAGGCGCTCGGGCAAACCCTTTGTATAATCCAATCGGTCAACCCCGATGATTAGGTCACGCCCTGCAAGGCTCTTGCTCATGCGTTCAGATTGTCGTTGGGCTTGCTTCGATACGGCAAAGTTCGCGATCTGCTGGGCGTCAATGCCAATGGGAAAGGCTTGGGCGTGGACCGACATCCCGTAGGCGCTGATCACGCCTCTGTTATCGACGGATCCGCCAAGCTCAAGCCGAACGTATTCCTCGAACGCGCGTAGATCGCTGTCTGTTTGAAAGCCTATCAGGTCGTATACCAATAGCGAGCGGACCAACTTCTTGTGATTGAACAACGTGGTCAGAATTTGCGGTACCGGAAACGGAATATGTAGAAAAAAGCCGAGTGGCAACTTATGTCCGAGCTTTCGTAGTTCCTCGCCCAAGGGGATAAGATGAAAATCGTGCACCCAGATGACGTCGCCGGGTTTAAGAAGCTGTCCGAGACACTGTGCGAATAATGCGTTAACCCGGTGGTACCCTCCATAATATCGCCGATCGAATACGGCGAGATCGGCGCGGTAGTGAAATAGAGGCCAGAGCGTTCGATTTCCGTAACCATTGTAGTAGTCGTCAAAATCCTGGTTTTCCAAATCGATTGTGGCAAACGTCACGTTTCCTGATCTGGTAATTCTCGGCGTGCCACCAATTCCGTCGACAACCTTACCGCTCCAGCCGAACCACAAACCCTCGGATTCACGCAACGCTGCATCCAACGCCACCGCGAGGCCACCGGCGCTCGCCTTGGGTTCGTTGCTGGCAACTCTATTAGAGACAACGACGAGACGTTTCACGGTTTACATCTTGCAAGAAAATATGTGGAAAAAAATCTTGGCAGAGTGTAGAGCGCACGATGACATGCGAAGAAATGCATTGAGCGTGCGCATCAGCCTAAGGATTTGGGTCCCAAGTGGCGAATAAGCGAACGAAGTTTCGCTGGCTTGATTGGCTTCTGCAAGGCTAGCAGTTGTGCCCGACCTATCTCACGATGCATGGCTCGCGATGTTTCGCCGGTGACGAGGATCGCCGGTAGGGCCTTGTCGACTTGGTTCCTTATCCGCTCAATGGCCTGTGCGCCGTTTTCGTCGCTGGATAAGCAATGGTCGGCGATGATCAACCCAGGTTTCACCGCGCCACTGATGGATTTTCGAACAGCTTCGCGGGCGGACTTGGCGGTGATGACCCGAGCACCCCAACGCTCAAGGAGATGTTGAGTCGCACTATCAACTTGCTCACCATTCTCGACGAGAATCACTGCCACGCCCTCCAGGGGAGGGGCAAAAATTCGTGCCACACGTTGGTTCTGGCCTTGGCTTTTGCTCTCGGTTGCGATCGGTAGTTCAACTGAGAACATTGATCCCTTGCCCTGAATGGACTTCGTCCTCACCTGGTGATCTAGGATACGCGAAATACGCCGAACTAAGGCCAGGCCGAGCCCAAGCCCTCGGTCGCGATCCCGCGCCGCATTGCCCAGCCGACTATACTCTTCGAAGATGCTTTCGATTTTCGTTTCGGCGATACCGACGCCACTATCCCATACCTCAATGCGGAGGAAATCGCCGTGGCGCCGGCAACCCAGGAGTATCTTCCCCATTTGGGAATATCGCACGGCATTCGACACGAAATTTTCCAAGATTTTTCCGAGCAGCGCCGGGTCACTTCTAATATCGACTTTGCATGGAACGACGCGAAGGTCGAGACCCCGCTCTTTCGCCAGATGACAAAAGACCCGCCTCTGGCGGTCTAACAGATCATTCACCGGAAAGTTGATGATTTCCGGTGAAACCATTCCCGCGTCCAATCGTGAGATTTCGAGAAGTGAATTGAGCATATCGCCCATGATCCGGTGGGCGTGGCTGATGTCGTTTATCGTCTCCTGAGTTTCCTTGTTGGTCGTCGATTCACGCAAAACAGTGATGAGAAGGCCAATAGCCTGAAGGGGTTGGAGAAGATCATGGCTCGCCGCGGCGAAGAAACGTGATGTTATCGCTGCTAACTTTTCCGCGTCTTCCTTTGCGGCGAAGGGTGTCTGCTCCACATGTTTCGGTCGGGCCGCTATTATTCCCAGACAGACAGTAAGTTCTTCTCCGCCGCATCTATTTGGTGCGATCGCGTGTGTCCAGCTAACGCGTTTGTCGAATCCACTGGGTGAGCGCAAACCCGTCTCGCTTTGAGTTGAATGATCGCCGTCGCGCAACGCCGAAAGTGCGCTTTTGACACTCCGAGTGTCGGCAGTTTCGGGTAGGTACGCCCAAAGTTTTTGTTCTGCAAAATTGCCGTTCGGGATATCGCAAATGTTTTTGAAGGCAGGGTTGGCCCAGACGATCTGCCCATCGGGTTTCAGTACAACGACGAGTGCCCCGGTGGCATCAACCAATGGGCCTACCATCCCATCGAACGGGCTCACCGCTGATTCAGCAACTAATTTTTCGATATTATGTCGTTTCCCACCGGCCATCATTAATCCCGTGCCTTTTTATTTCCAGAAGACCGCCATTCACGTATGGTTAATGATCATAGTCCATGTCCTCGATCCCGGTGGCATAAATTTTGTGACAAACTCCCGGTTACTTATCCTTCGATCTGTATTGTCCAACGCCGCCGCGATCCCCTTCGTTCATTTTTTGGGTGATTTTTCAAAACGTATTTCTGTGGAACAAATCCGTACCGCGGTCGCCTCAGATTTGAGGCCCTGCTGCTAATGGATCGGTCTAAGTCAGCGTCTAGCGATGTGCTAACGGCACCGAATATCAAATTGTCCCTCTCGGGCAACGCAACGTGGTTGCAAGGGCGGAAATTCTCGGATCAACGACGAGAAGTTTGGGTCGAGGGTTGGCTCTTCACGATCGGGCGCGAGTATTTCAACGTCGTGAATGTGGGGTGTTGTCTTACGCGTCTGTACTGTCCCTGCGCTTCTCGCGAATGCGGCTGTACGCGTCATTGGTCATTGCCATCTTGAGGTTGGCAAAGTCGATGAACTCAGCGGGAAGGCCCATCCCAAGAATCTTGTCGGGGTGGAATTCGTTGCTCTTTCGTCGATGGGCCTCCTTTAGGTCGTCGTCGCTTACCGTCACAGGCACGCCAAGAATATCATAGGGGTCGGAGAGGACACTGGAATCGATACGTTGATTCAATTGGGTGACCTTGGAGATCAAGGTTTTACGTACATTAATGATCGACCCAGTCGTTGTCAGAATGGGCAGGAAAATGCGATCGTCGTTCAACAGATCCGATACACGTTGCCGCTGAGTTACGAATAGCCAACCCATCATGGTTCTGCCGTCGTCGAACTCAAACTCGACGTCGATCATCGTCTTGTTGATTTTTGCTTCGTTTTCGAACATGAACAACCGCGCTGTGAATAGTTATCTTGCGGGCACGCGACGATTCTCTCCGTTAAAATTACGACATTTCGTAATCACGAAGACGCCCCAAACGACTTGTACCTTAGTCGACAGGATTCGACAAACCGACACTACCGCGAGCACGCAGACTTAGCGAACTGAATTGGCAAACACATGAGAATTGTCCTTGTAACAGCTCTTAGTTTGGGCCCGGCAGCGAGAAACGACCCAAGGAAACTTGCCTGCCACACAATCATCAAACACAATGCCTAACTTGATATGGAATTGAAAAATAGTTTCCACATTATTTTGAGAGAAAAATACCAACAAAATAAATGGGATGTCAGAGTTATCCCCAGTATCCACATAATTCAAATTGGGTTTAATACAATATTTTGTGAATGAAAATTAAAGATTCACTCTTGATTATTTTAGTTTTCCTAATTTATTATCAGATTGGCAGCGTTGTGGTGCTCACCTTAAATGGCCCACTCAAGTTGTGCGGTCAGGCTGCTAGTGCCCAATTCCCGTCAACGGGCACATTTTTTGCCCTGGCCGTGCGTCCCTCCCGCCCACGTGCCGGGGCATTTTTTTTCGCCCAGAGATTTCTTGCCTGCCGTGCGCTCGCATAAAAAGCTGGACACTTCTAAAAACCT
>JAAXGF010000182.1 GCA_012267605.1 Alphaproteobacteria bacterium
AAATACTTTCACAGTCTCAAACGCTCTGAGCCTGAGCACCTGGTCACCGATTTACGCATTGCCGAGAACATCATGGGACCATGGTCGGTGCGATTGCCGGGCAGGAAGAGGCGACATGTCGGGTGATCGACGCGTTGCTGAAACTGAAGGAGGGTGCCTACGAGCCTTCACGCAACCGGCGGATGACTGGATCATTCGAGGACGCCCGGCGACTGGCTTTGACGGTGCTGAATCCCAGTGCTAGCGGGCGACGCCGCTACGTGGCGCGCCTGAAACTGACCCATTATTTCCGCGAATGTTTGCGCATGGAGCCCCAAGGTGAGGTGTTGCTGCGGAAATGTGCCGCCGACGGCGTTCGGCTGTTTGCCGATTCGTCGCAGCCGGCGGATTCGGGACTGGCCCATTTTTCCGACGACCGGCCTTTACGCGCCGGCGATCTCGTGTCTGCGGCGCACGGCTCGGCAATGAAGGACGTGTATGCACCAAAGGAGTTTCGGCTGCGCCGCCGGCCGTCGGACGACGTCCACTTGTTTTACGGTTACGGGAGGCACAAGTGTCTCGGTCAATTCATCTCGCCGGTCATCATCGTCGAGACGATGATCTCCGTGTTGGCCTTGGAAAATCTCCAGCGCGCAAGTCAGTTGCAGTTAGATGCCAAGAACCTCTACGCCAAACAACTGCGCGTGCGGTATTCGGACAGCGGGTCGACACGCCAGTTCTATGGCTGAACTTGGCAATTCAGGGAAAGGCAACGAAATGAAACACATCACATTGAAACCCGTTGTCGCGCGGTTGCCAATCGCGGTGATTTTCGTGATCGGCCTATCCGGTACGGCAAGCGCCGCGGACTATACCAACGGCAGCGGAACGCCCTATGAAGGCGACGGCTTGATTTCCTGGGTGGACGGCGAGCGCTGGACAGATTGGCCGGCCGAACGTGCGAAGCGGGAGAAGGCGATTTGGGATTTTCTCAACGAGACCGACTCCGGATTGGCCGCCGAGTGGGGATTTCGTCAAGAAGGTTACGCGCAGACTCCGAAACTCGGTTGGAAGTGGTTCGAGGAATCGCCTATCGGTTTCGGGGGCGTCCCCTACGTGCTGCTGAAAACAATAATCGACCTAAACGAGAGCAATTGCGAGAAGGCGAATCTGTGTTCCCTTGTCAAGATTTGGCATAAGGAGACGCCACTTGAGGATGATCCTGTTGGCGCCGGCGAACACGGGCTCGACCACCTCGGATTCGGACCGCATCCGGTCGACTACATGGATGGGATCGCCGTCAGCCCGGCTGACCGCAAGTGGCCTTTGCCGTACGGTTTTGTCTTTCAGAGCGGCAATGCAAAGTACGATTGGGATGACGGTCCCTATAACGAGTCGATCGATACACTCGACGAATCGACTTATGAATTCGGCAAGTTGGAATGGCAGGAATTCAAACATCTTCGTCGGAAATCTGACATCAAATCCAAAATTAGGTTTCTACGCATTTTGCTCAGGGCGAAAAAAGTCGTGCCGAAGCCCACATTGCTGCTCGCAAAGGCGAAGGAAAAATTTTCCCACCAGGGTACTGTGGCGGGGAAGGAAGGTGAACGCGCCGACAGTGATTACGCGGATATGTACGAGGACGACTACCGAAATTTCGGCAAGTCGACAGGCGTCGACCGAGTGTTTTTTTCGTGCGCCGCGTGTCATGTCGGAAGAGTTCTCGTTAACGACAAAGGCGCAACGCCGCGTGTGGTGCATTTGCCTGGCAGCCCAAACACCGAAGCGGAGGCCCAGTATTTTTCCCAGCTGTTGATGAAAACCGGTGCAGCACTGGTCAAGAGCGGACTCGATATCGAGAGCTGCAAGTTCGCCAATCCGGAAAACATCGAGCCCAACAAAGACGTCATCGCCAATCTTTATAAGGCCATGATCGACAAAGTGCTGAACGATCCTGGATCGTTTTACGGTGATAGTGACGCCCAGCGTTTGCGCGCACACTTCATGGTGTGGCGGGTCGCTTGGAACTTTCCGCAGGTGATCAAGGACATCATTGGGACTGCAGTGAAAACCCACTTTATCTACAAAGTAGTCGCCGGCCAATACTCCTATAACGTGGAACGGCAAATCTCGGCCGGCCGGATCAGCGAGGCTAGCGAGATGCCGGACTTCATGCACAAGCGGACCGGACAAATGGACGCGTTCGGGATCGCCTCGGGGCTCGCTGCGATACACACAAAGCGTCCCGACCAGAGCTTCCTCCGTTTCATGTATCGGGACGTGGTGGACGAGGAAGGCATTCCGGTGCTTGGTGAGGATAAGGGTGTCAATCCGGTGTTCACGGGATTTAAGGACATGGAAGGCGAGCTCGCGGAGGATTTGAGCGGGCTCGATTATGAAAATCAGATCGAGCGCGCGGGGAATCGCGTTTTCAACAACCTCGAACAATGGGTTCCGCCCGTTGCCACGCCGATCGACATCAAGAGCCTCAACTTTTCGCGCGACCGAAAATACGCAAATTGGGACGGCAATCAAGGTGCGTCGGCGAGGGCCTTGGCGTCGGGTACCTCGGCGACCGGGGATCCGAAAAAGGTTAATGTTGAAATCCATGAACCACTCAATCCGTTGATTAACCATTTGCCACCGATGCCATACCAGTGGGACATCGACTTGGCCAAGGCGGAGCGTGGTCGGGCGCTGTTCTTCGGCGAGTTGCCAGGAGACGAAAAAAAACGACTTTGCTCCGGGTGTCACAAGCAGCGGAACAGCTATATTTTCCCTGTGAAAACCCTAAAGGTGGACCCTTGGCGTACCACCACCAATACTTCGGTTTCCCGAAACATGTTGGCGGCGTTGGTGCTCGAAGGCTGCGAAATCTACCGCAACAACAATCTTGAGAATCCGGGTAAGGATTTTTGTTTGCCGGAAGGCGCATCCCAGGCGGAAAAGCTGAATGACTATTTTGCCGACGTGCCGGCGCGGGTAACCACCGAGCGCAATGGCTATACGGACATGGTGGGTTTTGAGTGGGCGGAAGCCCCCGCCACTCGCTACAACAGTCCCTACGAGACAGTACAATATATGACGTACGATACCCGGCAGTTATCGCGCAGCAATTCCGGACACGAATTCAGTTCTCACTTGTGCCCGGACTTGACCCGACTCGACCCAGTGCAAGACCGAGCCACGGTGGCGAAGCGGATACTTAACTCACCGGCCGGGGATCTGTTGGAGTACCTCAAGACCCTCTGACGCTTATCGATAAACGGACCGGGATGCGCAAAACGACATGGGAGGCAATAGTCGGTGAAGAAACGGGTGTTGATCGTAGTCGTGGGGGCCTTCGCCATCTGGTGGATCGCCGCAGCGCCGCGCAGCGAGATCCGGTGCTGTATTGCGGATTCAATTGTCATTGATCCCGCCACCGCGGAAGCCACCGCCGCGGTTGACCGCTCCAATGAATTTGCCGCGTCGCTCGAGTCGTTTGATTTGGATAATCCTGCGTACGATGATGCGATTTTTCCCGATGGCGGGTCGACCGCCGTGGTTACCGGTCACGACGGACGTATCTGGCGCGTCGATGTCACTGCCGACATTGCCGAACCGGTCGCGGATGTGCCGCTCGTGGCCTGGGGCATTCACGAGGTGCCGGGTGACCCAAACCGAGCGTATTTCTGTTCCGCCGGATCGTATGAGGTCCGCCAGGAGGGCGAGAGGGCTGGGTTGTATCAGCTTGACCTCGATTCCGGGAAGGTGACGACGCTTGCCATTCGGGTCCCCGACACTGAGATTCAACTGGACAGCCCGATCGTTTACGCGGACTCCGACGCTTCGGCTCCGACGCTCAATTCTGACGGCAGCGGCGCGCCGAGCCGAGAATTAGCAGTCTGCGACAATCTTGAGTTCAGTGCCGACGGCGAACGTATCTATTTCTCCGAGCCTTTCGCATATACCGAAGCCTCGGTCGACGACGCCATCGACGAAGCCATCGCGCTGCCACCAAACGGACGCCTGTTTCGTTACGATCTGGGGAATGGCACGACCCGAGTCATCGCCGAAGGGTTCCACTTTATCAACGGCGTTCTCGTGGACCAACATCCCGGCCAGCCGCGCGAAGAGTCCGTCATCGTTACACAAACGTCCCTGTTTCAAGTGACCCGGATTATCTTGAACGGGCCGCGGGCTGGCAGTTCTGAGGTTGTTATCGACGGGCTCCCCGGAACTCCCGACGGAATGGACCGGGATGCCGACGGCCGGCTGTGGCTGGCAATGTTCGTCGACCGCGGGGAGTTGTTAACCTGGGTGCACGAGAATGCTTGGCTGAAACCGCTGCTGATGCGCCTTCCGACCCGCCTTCTGCTGTCCTCGCAGGCTCAGAAAACTGGGGTGGTCGTATTGTCACCCGATGGTTCAGAACCGTTGTATTCAGCCTTCTACGAGGGACCCGAATTGTATTCCATCGCTTCGGCCGTGCCGGCATCCGACGGCATTTACCTCGCCCATGTTTCCCTAGATGATGCAGAGAGGGATCGAATCGGCGTTCAACGATTGCCCTGGCCGCCCGAGCTTACAGGATCACGCTAGTTTTTGATCAATGCGTCGAGTCTTCAGCCGTTGTCGCCGTGTTCGCTCATCCAATCCAATGAATCCTTGACCGTCTCGTCCATCGGCCGCGCCTGCCAGTCGAAGTCTTTTTGGGCAAGGCTTGTGTCGTATCAGGCGTGCCGGCCAAAGAGCTCCAATATTGTGGATGAGACTTTCGACGGATTTCCGCGCATGCGATTCCACAAGCCGACAAGTATTAGGACGGGCCGAACAACCCAACTGGGAATCGGGATAAAAAAGTTAGGAATTTTGGCACTGATCGCGGCGGCCACCGTCTGCGAAAGCTTTATCGGATTGGTGTCCGTTCCGCTCAGCAAGTAGCGGCTACCCGGGACCCCCCTTTCTGCCGCGCCGAGGACACCGGCCGCGTAGTCACGTACGTCGAGAATTCCGAATCCGATCGGCGGGTTGATACTAAACCACTTACTTTTCATGCGTGACGCCAATTTGTTGGCAGGTGCTTTGACAAAATCGTCCGGTCCCATGGTGAACGACGGGAGAACGCTGACGACTGCCATCTTTTTGGAATTCTTTTCAAGGGCCGCAAGTTCTGCTTCGCGTCGCGACAACGCGTACGGCAGATTGAAAGCGTGTTGTTCCCAATCGACCGACTCATTGAGCTTCTTCGGTTCTCGGTTCAAACCGACGGCGAACGCACTGCCGCTAATGACCACTCGTTTCACGCCGGCTTTTGCGGCGGCGTCGAGCAAATTCTGTGTTGCAACGACGTTGCCTTCGTGCAAGTTGAGCTCGACTTCTTCGCCGTCACCCATCGCGATAGCGAAATAAAGATGCAAGACGACGTCGACCCCCTTACACGCGGCTCTCAGCGACGCGGGATTCGCGAAGTCCCCTTTACATGGCTCAGTCTGTAGCTTCGTAAGACTTTTCACTCTCAGCGAGGACCTGTCGTCGTCACTCGTCAGCAGGACCCGTGGTTTATTCCCTGCCTCATTTAGTCGCTTGATGACATGGTATCCGAGGAAACCGGCTGGACCGGTCACAAGAAAATTCGTCATTTGTGTTTTTCCTTTGTCGAATCCTCATATCGACGCAGAAAATCCGCAAAATGTTTTCCGGAATTCGAACCCAATTTCCGCGCCAAGAAAGCGGGCCGATCTATCCCGTGGGATTCGCGAAACAGTATATTATCTCATATAATTTTCTGAAGTCGGAGAAAATGACCAGTATGCAGAGTGTTTGCTGTAAATTCAGTATCCTAAACGCATTACCAACAAACTTGGATCACGCGTGTGAGATGAAATAGTATCTCTGTTTTATTTCTCGTTCAATACGTCCCTTCGCACGTACTTTCTCTACATCATCCGACGTTGACGCGGGCGGTAGAGAAGGACGCCTGTATACTGGTCTTGGGGCCGCATTCGTCGGTTGATCCGAGGGATGAAAACCGGCGCACACTTCGCGCGATCCTGGCAGAACGTCTCGCGGGACAACTCACAAGTCCACAATCCGTGGCCGATCTATCCGACCTCGCGCATGTTTGCCAACTGCGATACCAAGATCGGCGAAACAGGTGTGCTCTCGAGGTCGATGTCCAGAAATTTTACCGTCAATATGACAATGTGACGACGGAGTTTCACCGCGCCATCGCAGAGCTTCCGATTAGCTTATGTATCAACGCGGCTCATGACCGCATGTATGAGAACGCGCTTATCGAAAATAAGAAAAAACCCATTACGGAGCATTATAACTTTCGCAACACCCGCCAATTTTCGTTAGCGCCGACCAGCGTCGAAAATCCAATTGTGTTTTCCCTTTACGGTCAGGTTGATGACGGTGAATCCCTGGTTCTGACCGAAACCGATAACCTGAATTTTCTCGTTGCAGTAACCGAGGGGGAACCACCGCTTTCAAAGTTCATTGCGAGCCGCTTCGCTGCCAGCGGCATGTCGTTCCTTTTTGTCGGGTTCGGATTCGAACAATGGAGCACGCGTATATTGCTTCACGTCTTGAAAGCGTACGGCCACGAGCAAAGCTCGATTGCGATCGAAACGGATCAATTTTTCAGTCACCCCGATCACGAAAAGACCGCAGTCTATTTCGCGAAACAACACTTTCTCAAATTTCGCCACGTTTCAATGGAACAGTTTGCCAGCCGTCTACGTACGGAATTCAAAAAACACAAAACCCAACGTTCCAGCAGTCGGCGTGTCGTGATTCCCCTAGACGCGCCAAAGGCCTTCTTGTGCCATTGTAGCGACGACAAGGAAGAAGTAGCGAAAATTGGAACGCAGCTTCACGAACTGGGGATAGAGACGTGGCGAGATGAGCAGAATTTAAGGGGTGGCGATAAAAGGGATTTTCAGATTGAAAAGGTTCTAAAGAAACACGTCGATTACGTGCTGGTGATTCAGACCCCGAACATGCGGAAACGGGTGGAAAGCTACTTCTACAAGGAGATCGAGATTGCGCGCGATCGTGAAAAAAGTTTTCTGGAGGAATTCGTTTCATCATTCCGTGTTCACTAAACGGGGCGGAGGTGCTCGACGAGCTCGATTCGTACCAAAATGTTCCGCTTGCCGGCGAGCGCGCTATTTCAAAATTGGCGAATGTCATCCTCGATGATTGGGGAAAGCGAAAACAAAAAGAAATCGGCACCAAATGAATGGCGTGACGCAAGAGCACGGTAAAAACGAAAACCAGCAATTCGACCGTTATCCTGGCGCCCGATCGTTTGGTGATAATGAGATTGATGCCGCACTGTTCTTCGGCCGCAAGGCCGAGATCGCGGATTTTGTTTACGGCGTCGACAGTTCCCGGCTGGTTGTGCTGTTCGGTAAATCGGGATTGGGAAAAACCTCTCTACTACAAGCCGGCGTATATCCACGTCTCCGTGAAAACGGTCTTCTTCCCATTAAGGTCCGTGTAAACAAAAGCGGATTAGAGCCGATGCTTCTTCTCACGGAAGCAATTGATTTGGCGAGCGAGCAACAAGAAATCGATTTCACTCCGGGAGAAAAGACCGGTTGGTGGGAATTCTTTAACACGTGCACTTTTTGGCGCGGTGAGCAGTCGCTTACACCTGTTCTGGTGTTTGACCAGTTCGAGGAGATTTTCACTCTGCAAAAACCGATGCATCGAAGATTGATCGCGGAGGAACTCGGTCAATTGGTTGGCGAAGGGATTCCCAATCGGAGACCTCTAAATACTCTGATTTCTGATGAATTTGATCCTGGCGACGTCGGTTGTTCGTCCGGTCTTGCGGTCGGCTTGGCGATTTTCTGGAATTTGGGATCGTTACGGGGTGAATTTCGGTTATCCGGGCGCACTTCGGGCT
>JAAXGF010000374.1 GCA_012267605.1 Alphaproteobacteria bacterium
CAGCGCGTCTTCCTTACCTTCGCCGGCGCGCACGCGCGAAAGGTAGAGCCACATGGCGTCCTGGGCATCATCGGGATCGCTGTCGAGGGATACCGCGAAATCACCGGCGGCGGCGGCGAATTCGCCGACGTAAAAACGGCTGAACCCGCGCCACCTATAGACAAAGGGAACTTCGGGGATGGGGTTTTTCACCGATTCTCCGTAATCGGCGATGGCCAGTTCATAGTCGCCGTTCATGTCATGGGCCATGCCACGATGAAAATAAACCCAGCCCAGATCCTCGCCCGAAATCTCACCGGATTCGATGGCTCGCGTACAGTAATGGAGCAGCAGTCCGGCGCTATCGAGGATATCCATGCATGCCTTGGCGTCAGCGGGCCCATCCACCGGGGCGGGTATGTCGCTTTTTTTGGGCGGAGACTCGATGTCATCGGCGCCGACCGGCAAGGTCGAGGCGATCAAAAATCCTGCGGCGAAGGCCGCAACAACAGCAAGATACTTTCTCATGGATTCCCCGATACTCAGTCCATCATACCCGTCAAGGCCATGCCTCCAATTTGCGGCCGAGGGGATATCATGAGTTTGCTCATTGAAAAAACACCGATGGTCACCGCGTCAGGTTCTTGGCGTTACAACCGGCTAGAGACCGGATAAATTTCGCGGAGGCGCGTTGCCGCCCTAGCCGACGATATCGACCAATCCAGCTCAAATGTCAGTGTCTTACCGGCAAGGGGATGGTTGGCGTCCAGCGTGACATTGTCGTCGTCGAGCTCGATCACGCGCAGTCGAACCTCATGACCTTCAGCATTCGTCGCTTGCAGCTCGACCGCAACTTTCAGTTCCACCTGGGGCGGGATTTCATCCCGGCCGACGGTGTGGATGAGCCGGGGGTCGTGCATCCCGTAAGCATCCTTCGGCTGGAGGGTGACGTGCTTCGTCTCGCCCTCGACCATGCCCACCAGGGCGTTTTCGAAGCCCCGGATGACCTGGCCGCCGCCGATGGTTACCTCGATCGGCCCGCGCGCTGCGGAGCTGTCAAACTCGGTTCCGTCAGCAAACCTGCCCACGTAATGCACGCGGACAATATCGCCAACCATCGCGTTTCTCATATGCTTCCTCCCCAAACCGTCCGATCGAAAGGACTTAATCCGGGCAATCGATGGAAAACAGCACCCGGTCGCGGAATGTCAGCACGCAGACCACGATCGCTGTATCGCTGCGTAGGGTATACTTGGACTTTTGGCCAGCGCTTTTTCGAAATTTGCGAAAAATTTCGGCGCGCTGCCTCTTGTACGAGTTTATCAAGTCGACGCTTTCTCGTTTCGCCATATCCGATTCGAGCCCTAGGTGATATCGAGTGATGTTCTCGTGCTGGATGATGCCGACGACACCGATTAGATCGGCGAAGGGATCGACAACCGTCCAACCCTCCTCGTAGAACTCGTCCATGGACATCCTACCCGGTTCATAACGCTTGATCCGCGTCAGTCTCTTGACGTTTGCCGGGCTTTGAATCAATTTGGGGTCAACCGTTGATTGCCTGGGAAAGCTTTCGCCTTGGTCTTTCCCGTGGAAGCGCGCGCCTCGTTGAACCAGCGCCTCGACGATTTTTCCCTGACCACGCAGATTGGCGACGACCAAAGGTGTATCGCCGTCTGCCTCCTCGGCGAATAAGTCTGCGCCGTGTTCCAACAGCAAGGTAGTGACCGGCAAATGGCCCATGAACGCGGCGTGGTGAAGTGCCGTCCAACCCTCTCGGTCGGGTTGGTTGACGTTCGAGCCCTCGCGGAGGATCGCCCTGACCTGATTGGTGTCACCAATGTGCACCGCCTGATGAAGTGCCGTGTCCGGCACGTTCGTGATGGGCGCCTCGGTGGCGCAACCCGCGACCCAGGCGATCATCGCCGCGTAGAATACGGTCGCGGCGGCTCGTGGGTAACGTATGGCTTGGGGTCGCGTTTGGCGCATTCGCCACCTTTAGCATTCCAAATGGCTGAGGTATCTCGCTAATTTATGTATAGAAACGAATCGACACCCTCAAGTCCATGGGCGTAAAAGAGTTCCCGCGATTCACAGCGGCGAAGCAATGGAGAATTCGACGTGAGAGAACATCATTTCTTGCAGGTTTCCGTACCTCTCTTGTTCGGCATCATGGTGTGTTTGGCCGGGGCCAATGCCGCGGCTGCCCCGGACCGGATGCAGGTGACGATCATGTTCGCCAAGTTGGACGCCAACGGTGACGGCTTCATCGACGCTGACGAAGCAGATAAACATCACGTGGCACATTTTTCCGGCTCCGATATGAATTCGGACGGACTCCTCAATTTGGAAGAGCACAACGCAGGCATGATGCGAATGATGTCCCCGATGATGGGCAAACGGAATGTCCCGGCGGCACCGCCGCGCGCCTACATGGCCGCGTCGATGCCCCACGCCATGGGTTCCGGTATGGGTCCTGGGGGAATGGACGAAGCCATGCGCGATAAAATGAAGGCGGCCATGGGTTCCGGCATGGGCCCTGAAGGCATGGATGAGGCTATGCGAGAGAAAATGAAGGCGGCCATGGGCGCTGATGGGGCAGGTGGTGGCGCCATCCGACAGGCCATGGGCGGGCGTATGTCCAAATACTTCAAGGTAATGGACGCTGATGGCGATGGCGCCCTGTCGCAGGAGGAGTTTGTCTCCGGGCATCGGATGCATTTTCACTCCCTCGATCTAGACGGCGATGGCAAAGTGTCTCTGGGCGAATTTCGCAAAGGAATCGGCAACATGACGGAGCCCCCGAAGGGGCCAAACCCCGGCTAGGGGCGTTCGCTAAGGAGGAATTCAGGACGGGTTCAAACGGATATGGGGGAGAACAGTTTTGCCGTCTGAGGCACCGTCAATAATTTACGCCCCGTTGATCGCGTAGGGCGGTTCGTACGAGTTCCCTTGTCTTGAGTGGCAAATCGAGTTTGCGGACGGCCTGTCGCCCTTGATCGGACATTTTTTGCCAGGTCTTACGGATGATGTTGAGTAGCTTCTCATTGGTTTGGGTGGCGGCGAACTCAGTGAACTCATACTCGAAAAACACGATGCTGGAGACATCTTCGAGGAGCTGGGTTTCCGGGTCCAGCTTGAAATTCTTTTTCTGCACCAGATCCTTGGTGCGTGCGATTTCTTCGTTTCTGTAGCCCATCTCGGCAAGAATTTCGCCGATCTTTTCGGCATGAAATTTGGCCAACGCATTGCGCCAGTTATGGTATCCGAGCCGGCCTGCGGGGTAGCTTGCGCGGGGAATTTCCCAGCGCGCGATGTGTTGAGCCCGGGCGGCAATCCGCACGAGATCGCTCGCGTTCGGCGCCAGTTGGTACAGCCAATGACTGCGGCGCCGCGAAATAAAGACTTCCCTCGCCCATTCTTCATCGTCGTGGGTGATCTTCGCCGGATCACCTAGGTTAATCGCGTCGATCCGGACCATGGTCTGAAAAAAACGGCGAACCCGCTCAGCACCGCCAGCCCTGGGCAAGGGAATTCCGTCTCCCAGACGCATCGGTAAGCCCTTGCCACTTTTGGGGCGCAGCTCGTCGGGCTTGAGTTCTCCGCACTCGTCTCCGAGCGGACAATAGCGGTGCGCCCACCGCTGTAGAGTCCGCGCGCCATCACCGGGGAGGGGCTCCACGAGTGTTCTCGACGGATCGGTAGATACCATTCGCACCACGCCCCACCGCCGCAAGGTTTCGAATCGCCCCATCAGACGATCCGGGGGTAATCCGAGCGCTGTGCTCAATGTCTGCGGCGTATATGTTTGGTAGGCCAGCCGGCACACCATGTCCCTGAGAACCTCATCGCCGAGCAAAGCGGCCAGCCGGTCGATTTCCATCGGTGTGCAATATCCGCACTCCAACCCGTCGGTGGCCCGCGATCCTCCAGAATGAAATAGGACCACGCCAATAAACCAGGCAAGAATAATTCTCTTGCAAAATTGGTTTTCCAAGGGTGTCTCCGCCGATCCTCCAGGTTCGGTCATGCCGAATTCATCGGCAGCGTACCATGCTGATTGCGCTAGTTTAACAAACTGATGGCGCCAAAGGTGTGAACTTGATTGAACCGGGGATTAGCATCGGACAGCTATGCCGGAATTACAAATCGTGGGGCAATTCCAATTAATTTCCGTGTCTCACTGCAGTGGAAACGCGTAAGGTAAAGATTGGCTCGGGGAACCGCCAGGTTCCGTTCGCACCTCGGGCCTCCATTGATTTGCTTGAATTATTGGATCTGTGAAATGGCTAGTGATCTGTAAAATGGCTAGTCGGAAATCGATGATCATCGCTAGTTTAGTGCTGTCAATGCATCTTTCGAACTATTCGATGGCTGATACGGCTGGGGAAAATTCCGCGAACTCCCCAACCCCCGAACAATGGATAAAACTGAATATCGCCCGAGAGCTGGCAGATAGAATCGCAGAGATGGCTGCGGGCATGAAGGAATTTAGGGGCCTCGTCCATGTGGTTGGGAATAGGGATCGCCTCTCAATTATTTGCCAGCTTCACGAAGGGAGGAAATCGGAACAAGATTTAGCGCGGAGTATCGGCATTGGAAGAGAAGACATCGTGTCTCAACTCCCAAATCTTCAAGACATGGGGGTCATCAGAACAAGGCGTGATCACGGCGAGGTATATTATGTTCCGGCAAGCGCCAAGCACGAGAAATTTATGCGAGATATTTACAGTTCGTTTTGTTCATCGTTGGTGGACAAATGCGAACGAGACGATTTGCCCTACCGTTAGTCGTCTTCCGAAACTCCCGCTGACGTATAATATTGTCATGATCGCGGGCAAATCCCGGTGAGGAGTTAAGGCAATCCGAGCTTACAGTCTTAAAACTCTAAATCATCGTCTTCAGATTTTGGCCGCTCTGGCTCACGTTTCTTCTCGTCAATCTGGCAGATGAAGTGGTTGACAATGCGACGCGTGGCCATCGAAAGGCTAGCCCCAGCCCTTTCAGCCAACATGTTGAGATACTTTACTTGGTGTCGGCGGAGATATAGTTTTTTCCGAACCCATTCCCGACCCCTCGTGTCCGGAGGGTGGTTTGCGTACATGGCGGCTAGTCCTTCGGTCAAATTTGACTGTAAATCCGATGGCGCAACTAGGTCGACCTCGGTTGCTTTGCTCTGGGTGACAATTTCATCGACGATCCGTCGAACCACATGGAGACCTCTAAATACTCTGATTTCTGATGAATTTGATCCTGGCGACGTCGGTTGTTCGTCCGGTCTTGCGGTCGGCTTGGCGATTTTCTGGAATTTGGGATCGTTACGGGGTGAATTTCGGTTATCCGGGCGCACTTCGGGC
>JAAXGF010000123.1 GCA_012267605.1 Alphaproteobacteria bacterium
CGAGTTGCGGAAGTCGGGGTAGGATCCTTCGGCTCTGATTGCGTTGTTAGATCCCAATTGCCGGCGCCATCATTTCGACCACGCCCGACCGCGGAAATCGAGCCGTCCGCGTGCTACGCTATCCGGGATCCACAAACCTGCCGATCATTCGGGGGAACGGGGTACAAAATCGCGCCGCTCGACCTTGTCGCGGTGGACGATTACCGCTGTCGACTCGGGAATTTCGTCCCATACAACAGAGAGATTGGAAAGCGGTTCGGAGACGACGGCGCGCGCGTCCGGTGAGAATCTTTGCAAGTCCGGATTAATGTCCTGTAGAGCCTGCATGCTTTTACTCAGAAAGAGAGTCGGCGCGCGCCGCGCGGTCGAATATCGAACGGCGAACAACCGCTCTCCGTCGTTCAAGCCCACGCTCATTTGCAGCGCTTCCGAAATTCCCTGGTCTATGCATGTCTTTTCGACAAAACCTACCATCCGTTCCAACCCTACGAGGGGATCTTCCTCTAGTCCGAATGTCAAGGCGAGGCTGAGCATGAGCTCCGAGTCAGTGGTGCCCTGAATCAACGGATAAAGCTGAGGTGCGACCGCGAGTACCAAATTTCGCTTCACCCTATCGAATCCGCGAATCACTCCGTTATGTACGAACAACCATCTTCCGTGGCGAAACGGATGACAATTCGATTGCTGGACTGCTGTTCCGGTTGTCGCGCGCACGTGAGCGATGAACAAAGGCGATTCAATGTGGGCAGCGAGATCCCGAAGATTGATATCGTTCCAAGCGGGACAAACGTCTTTGTAGACGCCGGGCGTATCGCGATGGCAATACCATCCCACGCCGAATCCATCGCCATTGGTAGTGAATTTCCCTTTACGCGATGACAGACTTTGATCGATGAGAGAATGCTGTGGCTTCAGTATCAGCTCATCGAGAAATACGGGTGATCCCGAATAGCCCATCCACCTGCACATTTCGCTTCTTCTCCAATACCATAACCCATCAATAAGCCGGCGCGAATTTACTGACCCGACGGTTTTTTCCAAGATATTTAGGCGCGACATCCTCGAACGCGGTTGGCGTAATTCCCAAATCCGCAAAGCCAAGTGCCTGGGGGTCGACGAGGTTGTCGCGTCCGAGAAGGATAAGCTGATCCCGCGTCAACGGTGGGTTCGGCAAGAGACCAAGCACCGACGCCTGAATTTCAGCAATCCACATCGGCAACGGCACGAGAGGACGCCGTTGACCCGACACCGTGGCGACGACGGAGAACATTTCGCGCATGGTCATTGCCCTCGGTCCACCCAGTTCATAAGTCCGACCTTGCGTCTCCGGATCCTCCAGAATTCGAACGATGGCCGCGCTGACGTCTGAAACGTAAACCGGCTGATACCGTACTTCGCCACCGCCATAGAGCGGTATGAACGGAGCGTATCGAAAGAGCGAGGCAAGGCGGTTGACGAACCTATCCTCCGGTCCGAACACGACGCTGGGACGAACCACCGTTACCGAGGGGTAATGACCACGTACATTGGCCTCAGCGATAGCCTTCGATTGCGCGTAAAGCGACGGCGAATCCGCCTCGGAGCTGATCGACGAGACAAGTACCAAACGCGGGATTTTGGCTTCCGCCGTGGCACGTGCGATCTTCCGCGCACCATGAAAATGGACCGCGCTGAAAGTTTGCGAACCCACCTCTTTATGAATTCCGGCGACATTGACGACCATATCCGCACCGTCGATCGCCCGATCGATCTGCTCGTCATTGCCGAAATTCGTCAGCACCAACGGATCCTTTTTTATGCGCATGCCATCAAGCGTTGTGACCACCGCGATGTCCGCAGTGACGAGCTCCACTTGCCCCTTCCCGCCCAAGGTCAAAAGATCCGTCGCGGAATTAGGATGCCGCGCCGCTACCCGTACACGTGCGCCAGCTTTCACCAGGTGCTGCACCAATTCCCGACCAAGAAAGCCCGTGCCACCAAAAACCGTGACCAATTTTCCGCTCAGGCTTCCGCCACCGTTTATGCCCACGCCCATCGCCCTTTCCGCGCGACCGGTTTCTCGCGGTTCCGGAACTGTCTCAGACGCCCCACACACGTCGCTATGGGCGCAATACTTGTTTGCCCAGCGCTCAAGCGTCCGTTCACCCGCACCGGGCAACGGTTCGACAATGCTCGTAGCCGAATCACGGCGAACCAGGCGCACCAATCCCCATCCCCGGAGCGTATGAATCCGCCGCATTACTTGCCCTTCAGGCATACCGATTGCCCGTCCCAAATCCGACGGCGTGAGATTTTCACGGGAGATGCGGCAGACTGTCTCCCTAAGCGCATTGTCCATGAACAGGGCGGCCAGCCGGTCAAGTTCCAAGATTCCGCAAGTTTCGCAGTCGTCGCGGGCTATAGGAAATATCTCATCGCCGCGCAGAGGCATGGCGGTAGAAAGGACAGAAACAGCAAGCAATATTGAAGTCGCCCATCGAACGGCACGAAATTCCCGGTTTATCTTACGAAGGAACTGGCCGCGTAATCGTTTTCTAACCGTTTTAATGTGAGAGATGAAACCGCCCTACCGCTGAAGAACTGGATGTATGGCGATCTCATATCAATCCGCGTTGGTCCGCTCAAGGGTAGGAAGCAATGCCGTCTAAACAAGCGTCAATTTATTGACGCCGTTGAGCGCGGCGACTTTATAAGCTTCAGCGAGAGTTGGATAGTTGAACACATTGTCGAGCAACACGTCGGCCGTGCCATTGAATGTCATGATCATCTGACCGATGTGTATCAGCTCGGTAGCGCCCGCACCAATGCAATGGACTCCCAAGATCATTCTATCCTGCTGGTGTATGAGAAGCTTTAGCATACCGCTCTCGTCGCCGAGGAGTTGGGCACGGGCAAGCTCACGATAGAGCGCCACCCCTGCTTCGTAGGGAATTCCCTCCTCGGTCAATTGCTCCTCGGTCTTTCCGACCATGGAGATCTCCGGAACGGCGTACACACCGTAGGGCAGCAATGTGCCCGTTGCTCTGGCTTCCTCGCCAAACGCGTGGCAAGCAGCGAGGCGTCCTTGTTCCATCGACGTGCTGGCCAACGCCGGAAATCCAATTACGTCTCCCGCCGCGTAAATGTGCTCGACCGCGGTTTGGTATTTATCGTTCACCTTCAGACGATTTCGACCATCCGCCTTTAGGCCGGCTTTTTCCAAGTGAAGCTCCGCGCAAACTCCCAGTCTCCCAACCGAATACAGCAATACCCCTGCGCGCAATTGTTTTCCCGACTGCAGTGTCGCCTCGACCACCGTGCCAATGCCAGATTTCGATGGAACTTCCTCTAGACGCTCAACCTTCTCACCCAGCCGGAGCGTAATTCCCATACGCCGGATCTCGTGCTGAAATGATTCGCGGATTTCCTCGTCGACAAACGGTCCCAAAAGTTTGTCGCGGGCCTCAATCAAGGTAACCCGTACGCCTAGGGTGGACATGATGCACGCATATTCCGTGCCGATAATGCCACCGCCAACAACAATCATGCTCGTTGGAATTGGCGTCATCCGAACAAACGTATCCGACGAAAACACAGTTCGATCATTGAAGGGGATACTGGCCAGACAAGCCGGCCGCGAACCCGTGGCGATCAAGAATTTATCCGCCGAGATCCGGGACACATTCTCGCCTCGATCAACAACAATCGTATGCGGAGACTCGAAATGAGCCTCGCCCCAAACCACATCTATGTCATTCCGGATGAACGCGTCTTGAACTATCTGAAGTTCATTTCGCATCACCCTATCGGTGACGGAAAGCAGATCGTCCATCGTCACCTTGCGTTTCACGTAGTGTGCGCCACCGAACAGCCCCCTCTTGCTCGCGCCCGTAAGATAGATAGCCGCCTCTCGCAATGCTTTCGACGGAATTGTCCCTGTGTTGATGACCGCGCCACCGACCACTTCCCGACGCTCAACAACCGCAACATTTTTACCGAGCTTGGCCGCTTGTACCGCCGCCCGCTGTCCGGCGGGCCCACTTCCGATCACGACAAAATCGTATTTTTTCATTTTGGTCCTAACAATTGCGTACTAATTAGTTGACCATCGTAGGCGTGATCCGACGGCAAATCACAGTTCCAAATACAATGTCGATGCCAAAAAATCGAATCTCGGAATTTGTTACGCCTCTAGCAGCAAATTCGGGCGTCAATCGAATGCACTGATTCTCTATCGCGCAACACCACATTCGTCGTCGCTTGTACACCACTTGTTGGCCCATTCACGCATTTTGGCCCGGGCTTTTTCATTTGCCGGCACGATGCGCATGACGTTTCCCTGTCGAACCACGTTTATCAGGTTCATGTTCTCAAGCCGTTGAACGGCACGTTTCAGACGTGGTCCCGGAATCTTGGTAGCCCGCATTATGGCCTCGATTGTAAAGTTAGCGAAAGGTACCCGGCAAACGATCGACCGGAGCACCGGATCGGACGCGATGCGTGTGGCCGCTTCAAGATTGATCGCCCATGACTTAGCCTTACTAAGAGGGTCTTGATCATTCCCAGCCGATTCGTCGGCTAACGCGATACCGGTCGCGAACATCGCGGCAAGCCCCAACCACCAGCACGACCGGGCCAAAGAAGTTGTCATCTAACGTCCAACAAGAACTCAGCCCATTTTCCCATGTTAAGAAAATCATTGCCTCAAAAAGTTTACCATGGGGGAAACTACGTACATCAATTTTTTTGCGATCGCCGCATCATGGCGTATGTTCCCCCGATGTGCGATCATCGCGATCGCCATTCTTCTCGCTATGGTTCCGGCCCTCGCGGACGATAAGAATCCGTGGAACATCAACGACAAATACCCCTGGAAATACGACAAGAGCATTTTGCAGGAAGCCTCCGCTTGGCTGAAGACCAAAGAGTTTACGTACATGATGTCGGTCGCCCCAGTGATGCGTACAATCGTCTGCCGCGTTCCGTTCATTAACTTCACCGTTGACGCCCTTGCAACGGCAACCGGCCTCACTCCTGATAGGTTGATGTTTTCTGTTAACAAACTTGTAAGCATGGACCTGTTGGTTTTGGCTAAAGACGGGAACGGAAACACATTCATCATCCCGAAATCGCAGCAGGCGCGGCACTTTATGAGGAGTTGGTCCGACGATTGGTGCACCGGCGATGATCAGTGCGGCGCGGCACCATAGCTATTGAGCCTCCAAGCGACGTCGACAATTCAGCCCTGTTTGGCGACGTTGATCTGACGGCGCATTGACTTTTCTCGTCCACCCGGCGTATCTCGGCCTTCAGTGAGTTCTTAACTCGAGCTTCTCAGTACAGACCCAAACTCTGTCCAATCAACTTTCCAATAAGAAGATAACAGTGAGCAAGGCCCGCGAGCACTTGTCCCGCGGTTGAGTTCCTTCAGCAATTGCGGTAAACGCCCCTATGCGGATTTACCGGCGTCATCATCACATCGATCCGGCTGACCAAAACGCCGTCGTTGCCATCGGCAATTTTGATGGTGTGCACCTGGGTCACGCGAAAGTCATAAGGGCGGCGGCCAAAGCCGCGCGCGCGGAAGGCACAACATGTGCACTGCTTACTTTCGAACCCCACCCCCGGCAATTCTTCCAGCCGGAAATCGGTCCGTTCCGTCTAACACCGTTTCGCACCAAGATCCGGCTTCTCACGGATCTGGGTGTGGAAACAATCTTCAATTTACGGTTTTCGCAGGCTTTGGCACAAACCTCGGCGGAGGACTTCATCGGCAATATTCTGGTAGACGGATTGGGCGTAGGTGGCGTGGTCGTCGGTCCAAATTTCCGCTTCGGAAGAGGAAGACGCGGCGACAACAGAATGCTCGCGGATTACGCTGCGCGTCATAGATTTCGTTTGATCGAAATTCCGATGGATGGCGATTCAGGTGACGCCTTTTCGTCGTCTCGGGTGCGCAAATTAATCGGCGAGGGCGAGGTCGCCCAAGCTAGTCGGATCCTTGGGCGCCTGTGGGAGGTAGAAGGTCGCGTGCGCGCCGGCCATGGTCAAGGCCAGGAAATGGGGTTTCCCACGGCGAACCTTTCGCTCGACCGAATATTGCATCCCGCGGCGGGGATATACGCAGTCCGAGCCGGCATCGTTGATCGCAACGACACTCATTGGCAAAATGCCGCGGCGTATGTGGGTGACCGTCCAACCTTCGGCGGTAGTGCGATGGCTTTGGAGGTTCACCTTCTGGAACAGGGCGGCGATCTCTACGGTAAACGAATCAGAGTCGCATTCGTCGAGATGTTGCGAAGAGATGAAGCGTTCGCGGACTCGGAAGCCCTTAGACGGCAAATGGCGGCCGATTGTAAACGTGCCCGTCATGTCCTCGCTGACCCGGGAATCGTTGATTTCCTGGCAAAACCTAGCGCCGCCTGAAGGCGCCGGCAGGTTTCGGCCCACCAGACATGAGCCGCGATTACCGTACGACTATTTCGCTTCCGCAAACTGACTTTCCCATGAAGGGCCACTTGCCGGAGCGAGAACCGGAATTACTGGCCCGGTGGGAACGACTCGATATGTATCGGCGTTTGCGTGAACGCTCGGCCGGGCGCGAGAAATTCGTGTTGCATGATGGCCCTCCTTACGCCAACGGAAACATTCATATTGGTCACGCTCTTAACAAGATTCTCAAAGACGTGATCACTCGATCCCAACAGATGTTGGGCAAAGACTCCAACTACGTCCCTGGATGGGATTGTCACGGCCTACCCATCGAATGGCAAATCGAGCAACGTTATCGAAAACGGGGAAAGAATAAGGACGACATCTCGATCATCCAGTTTCGTGAGGAATGCCGCAGCTTCGCGGCCCACTGGATCGAGGTTCAGTCGGCCGAATTTCAGCGGCTCGGAATTTTTGGCGATTGGCGGCGGCCATACACCACCATGGCCCGCGAGGCGGAAGCACAAATCGTTCGCGAGATCGGAAAGTTCATCCTCAATGGCGGCCTATACCGCGGCGCGAAGCCAGTGATGTGGTCAATCGCCGAGAAGACTGCTTTGGCGGAGGCGGAGGTCGAATATCACGATCGCACGTCGACCACTGTCGACGTCCGCTTCCCAGTCGTCAAGGCCGAAAGGCCCTTCTTATGCGGCGCCAACATTGTGATCTGGACGACGACTCCATGGACGTTGCCAGGAAACCGAGCTGTCGCCTACGGAGATGGATATGTCTATGTCGTGATCGAAGTGACATCGGCGACAGCCGCAGGGTTCGCCAAAGCCGGCGAACGTTTGGTTGTTACCGAGCCGTTGGTAAACGAAGTATGTGCCCGGGCCGGAATTGAATCACATCAGATTATTGACCGAATTCCCGGGGCAAATCTTTCGGGGACTCTCTGCCGCCATCCTTTGTGGGGACGCGGCTACGACTTCGAAGTCCCATTGCTTCCCGGCGATCACGTCACCACTGATCAGGGTACCGGGTTCGTGCATATAGCGCCGTCGCACGGAGCCGACGACTTCGCGCTTGGGGCCAAGTTCGGCCTGGAGGCACCGGACAACGTGGATGACAACGGTGATTTTCGCCCTGAAGTACCGCTGTTCGCCGGCGGCAATGTGTTCAAAGTGAACGACGAAGTTGCCGATACTCTCGCCGATTCAGGGTCATTGCTCGCGCGCGGGAAGCTTGTCCACAGCTACCCCCATTCATGGCGCTCCAAAGCACCGCTGATCTTTCGCACAACGCCGCAATGGTTCATCAGTATGGAAGTGAACGAATTGCGGCAAAAGGCGCTGCGCGCGATCGACGGTGTCCGCTGGGTTCCGGCAAGTGGCAAAAATCGAATCCAGGGCATGATCGAGACGCGGCCAGATTGGGTCATTTCGCGGCAGCGCGCCTGGGGTGTCCCGATCATCGCCATCGTGCACAAGGAAACCGGCGATCTGGTACGCGACGCGGAGGTCATCGAAAGAATTGCCTCGGCCGTGGAGGCCGAGGGTTCCGATACTTGGTTCACCAGCCCGCTTTCTCGATTTCTTGGCGACGATTACGATACCGAGGATTACGAACAAGTGAGCGACATCCTGGACGTGTGGTTCGAAAGCGGTGCGACCCACAGTTTCGTACTTGAAAAGCGATCAGACCTGGGCTGGCCAGCATCATTATATCTGGAGGGATCTGACCAGCACCGTGGGTGGTTTCATTCGTCGCTCCTCGAATCGTGCGGTACCAGGGAACGCGCACCCTACGAAGCAGTACTTACTCATGGCTTCGTCATGGATGGTGAAGGCCGCAAGATGTCGAAATCCCTCGGAAATGTGGTCGCACCGCAAAAGGTGGTTGACCAATTCGGCGCCGATATCCTTCGCCTATGGGTGGTTAGCGCCGATTATTCCGAAGATTTGCGCATCAGCAACGAGATCATCGGCCATCAAGTGGATGCGTATCGGCGATTGCGCAACACATTCCGATACTTGCTCGGCAGCCTTGCCGAATTTAGCGATGAGGAGCGTGTTTCGCGTGCAGAAATGCCTGAACTGGAGCGATGGCTCTTACACCGATTGGCCGAACTAGACGACTTGGTGCGCCACGCGTGTAACAATTTCGACTTCCACCATCTGTACACAGCCTTGCACAATTTTTGTGCGGTTGAATTGTCGGCGTTCTATTTTGATGTGCGCAAAGACGTGCTTTATTGTGACGCCGCACAGTCGCCACGCCGACGGGCTGCACGCACATTGCTTGATCATTTGTATTTACGGCTCACGGCCTGGCTAGCGCCAATTCTCTGCTTTACCGCCGAGGAAGCTTGGACGACACGATTTTCCGGCGAAAATGAGAGCGTGCACTTGCGGCTATTCCCCGAAACACCTGCCGATTGGCGAGATGACAATTTGGCAAGCCGATGGGAAAAGGTACGATCATTGCGGCGTGTCGTTACTGGCGCGCTTGAAATCGAACGTCGGGAAAAACGAATCGGCTCGAGCTTGGAAGCGCGCCCTAAGGTATTCGTCGAATCGGAGTATATGACGGCAATGGCGAACGTTGATCTGGCCGAGATCGCTATCACCTCGGGAGCAGAATTGCTTGAGGAAGCGCCCCCCGACAACGCCTTCACCCTTGAGGAGGTTACCGGGGTCGGAGTGGTTCCATCACGCGCGCATGGACATAAATGCGGCCGTTGTTGGCGAATTTTACCGGAGGTTGATCCTGGTCATGGCGATCTGTGCCGGCGATGCGCAGAGGTGGTTTCCGCAATCCCAATATCCGAGGCCGGATGAACATTTCAGCGAGGATTCTTGGCCTGGGCGTGGCCATTTTCGTTGCGGCGTTGGATCAATTGACCAAATGGCTGACGTTTTCGTGGCTAGCGGAAATTGGCGGTTATTTTGAAGTAACTAGCTTCCTGAATCTGGTAACTGTTTGGAATCGAGGAATCAGTTTTGGCATTTTTGGAGACGCACCACCTCCGCCGCTCCTTTTAGCAGGATTCGCCGCCGCTGTGGCCGTTGGCCTGGCGATTTGGCTTTGGCGAGCCGACAACCATTGGCTTACCACGGGCATAGGTTTTGTCATTGGCGGCGCAGTGGGCAATATCGTCGATCGACTAGGCCCGGCTGGCGCGGTCGCAGATTTTATCGATTTGCACTGGCGGAATTTCCACTGGCCGGCGTTTAACGTCGCCGATTCCGCAATTACCGTGGGCGTGTGCATGTTACTCATTGATACCTTGCCGATTCGGCGCGGAAAGGCTAGGTAATATTATATGACAAGACGTCAATACGGAAATTGTCACCGATTTGCTCGTTGGACGAGTCGCCCGGGCCTCCTACTGATGGTTGTCAGCCTGGGAGTTACCGGTTGCGAGGGAATCAAAGAGCAATTCGGTCTCGGTAAGTCAGCGCCTGATGAATTCTCCGTTGTTACTCGCGCGCCATTGTCTCTGCCACCCGATTTTCGATTGCGTCCCCCGGAACCCGGGGCCGCCCGTCCACAAGAATCGAGTGCCATCGAACGGGCGCAAGCGGCACTCGTGGGTGCAAGTCGCGACCAAGGAACGGATGGCAATTCTACACAGCGGAGCGATGCTGAATCGGCGCTCCTCAGTCAGGCGGGAACGGAAATCGCTAAGTCGAATATTCGAAAAGTGATCAACGAGGAAAATGCAGTGCTCGCCGATGTCGAGGATTCGCTCGTTGAACGGCTGATATTTTGGCGCTCTCAATCCCAGCCGGGAGATGTCGTGGATGCGCGCAAGGAGTCACAACGCTTGAAGGAAAATGCTGCCCTGGGCAGACCGCCGACAGAGGGCGCTACACCGGTCATTCAACGTCGAGAGAGAGCGATTTTGGAAGGCATCTTTTAGATTTTTGTTTGATTCTCCGCCGATGGCGAAATCCGGATAGAACCTCTAAAAACTTGTGGAAGGATTTTTCGTGCCGCATCGCACTTTCGCTCAGGTTTGCGTTATTGTCTTGGGTCTCGCCCTAACTGTTCGGGTTGGCTACGCTGCCGTATTCAATCCAGAATCCTTTACGCTGGATAACGGCCTTCAGGTCGTCGTCGTGCCGAATCACAGGGCGCCAGTCGTCGTACACATGATTTGGTACCGAGTTGGCGCCGCTGACGAACCCCGCGGCATGTCGGGCGTGGCGCACTTCCTGGAACATTTGATGTTCAAGGGAACGCCTCGATTTCCCGATGGCCAGTTCTCGGAGATCGTCGCCCGCAATGGTGGCACCGAGAACGCGTTTACCGGTAGTGATTACACGGGTTATTACCAAAAGGTCGCGAAAAGCCACCTCCCGCTGGTCATGGAGCTCGAGGCCGACCGCATGGTGAACCTCGTGCTCGGCGAAGACGAAGTCGCTTCGGAACGGGATGTTGTCCTCGAGGAACGCCGGACACGTGTCGACAATGAACCCGCCGCACAACTGGCCGAAGAACTTAACGCCGTGCAGTTTCTCGTTCATCCGTACGGCACTCCAATAATCGGTTGGGAGAATGAAATTCGCGCACTCGACCGAGAAGATGCGTTGACCTGGTACCACCGCTTTTACGCGCCGAATAATGCGATCGTTATCGTTTCCGGCGATGCCACGGCAGCCGAGATTAGGCCATTGGCCGAGAAATACTATGGAGTCATCCCCGAGCGTGCGTTGCCGCCCCGAATTCGCCCGCAGGAACCTCCACGCCGTACCAGTAGCCGCGTCGAGATGCGTGACGAACGGGTGCGACAACCCTCATGGCGACGCAGCTTTTTCGCGCCAAGCCGCACCGCGGGGGCCACCGAGCATGCCTATCCTTTGGAAATCTTGAACGAAATTTTAGGCGGAGGGCCAACCAGCCGTCTTTATCGCTCACTTGTCGTCGATCAACGCATCGCAGTTGCCGCAGGCAGCCATTACGATCGAACCAGCTTCGATCCAAGTACCTTCACGGTTTACGCCGCCCCCGCCCCCGGAGTCGAAATAGCGCGGGTCGAAGCCGCTATTGACGCGGAATTAGCAGAGCTGCTTGCCCAAGGCGTGGATGATGAAGAGGTTTCAAGGGTTAAGAAACGCCTTTTGGCGGACGCGGTTTATGCCCGGGACAACCTCTTCGTCGCCGCCCGCGTATTCGGCAATGCGCTCACGGTAGGCCTTAGCGTTGAAGATGTGGAATCGTGGCCCGATTCAATCAAGGCAGTAACCCCCGAGCAAATCGACGCTGCGGCGAGGGCGGTGCTGGGTTCGACAAGCTCGGTGGTCGGAGTCCTTCTGCCCGTGGAAAACCAATGACGTCGATAAAGTGTCGATAAAGCAATGGCGTACGCACTAGACACTGCTTCGCGGTTCGCATCCACGCTATTCAACCGAATGGTAGTCATTGTCGCTCTTGTCTTGTCGTCTAACCTCTCCGTCGAGTGTGTACAGGCCGCGTCCGTACAACGAGTCGTCAGCCCCGGCGGAATTGAAGCTTGGTTGGTCGAAGAACACGCCATTCCCATTGTTTCATTGCGCTTTTCCTTTCGCGGAGGTGCCGCTCTTGACCCGGAAGGTAAGGAAGGTATGGCGCGGCTAGTGTCCGGTTTGCTCGACGAAGGCGCCGGCGGATACGATTCTCAGGCATTTCAGTCTCGTCTCGATGATCTCGCTGTGCGCATGGGATTTTCAGCGGGCATGGACACGTTTAGCGGCAGCATGGAAACCTTGAGCGAAAACCTCCCGGAGGCGTTTGAAATGTTGGCGCTTGCCATTACGGCACCGCGGTTCGAACCTTCCGCGGTCAACCGGATTCGCTCGCAAGTATTGGCGAGTTTGGCACAAGTGTCGACTGATCCCGATTACATAGCCGCTCGAAACTGGTTGGAACATTTGCTGCCAGAACACCCCTACGGTCGGCCCACTAGAGGAACACCCGATAGCGTCCAGGCCGTCGGGATTGATGATTTACGTAAGTTCGTCAGTGAAAGATTTGACAAGGACAACCTGGTCGTCGGTGTCGTCGGCGACATCGACGCTGACCAGTTGGAGGTGTTACTTGATTCAACCTTTGGCGCACTACCTGAACGCGCAACGCCGTACAATCTCGAAGAGGCGAATCCAGTTGACGACGGTGATAAAATAATCGTCGAATTCAAAATACCGCAGAGCATCGTCGTATTCGGACACACAGGCCCGAAACGGAACCACCCTGACTTTTATGCCGCATACGTAATGAACCACATACTCGGTGGCGGTAGCTTCACGTCGAGGCTTACCCAGGAAGTACGCAAAAAGCGCGGCCTAGCTTACGGTATCGGTACGTCCTGGAGTCCGAAAGATTTCGGTGGATTTTTTCGCGGTCGAGTAGCGACGCAAAACGCCCGAGTTGCCGAGACGATCGAGATAATTCTGGCTGAGATTTCCCGTATGCGAGCCGGCGGGGCCAATGAGTCCGAGCTAGCGGATGCCAAGACATTCCTTACCGGATCATTTCCACTGCGACTCGACAGCAATAGCAAAATCGCCAGTATGTTAGTGGCCATCCAGCTTGACGACCTGGGAATCGATTATCTCGAGCGACGGAATGATTATATTGATGCGGTCACCTTAGATGACGTACGGAAGGCAGCGGCCAAGTTTCTCAAACCCGATGAGCTCGTTTTCGTTGTTGTCGGAATGCCGGAAGGTTTGACAATAACCGAATAGAAGCATGGACGACATCGCGAAATGGATTATCAGCAGTTTACCGAGACATGTTTCGCGAACGTCATTGGGGAGCAAGGACTTCGAGACTCCGATTACCAGTGCGTCCTAGGAGAGTCGGAGGCATCTCTGGATGTCTTACGCGAGGCGCAGAAATCGGAGAAATTACCGCTCTTAAATCTTCCGAAATCTTGCTCCGACTTCGCCGAAACCGGCCGGTATGTCGTATCGAGCTGGCTCGGGTCGACGAACGGTTGATGGGGGGCTGTTTATGCGCTTCATGTCGGAAACCATTATCGCCGCACACCTTCTTGGCCTGAACGACTTCGACCAGCCAGCGGTTGAGGAAGGCAAGGTGTTGGCGAGGAAATATCTCGAAGAGGGACGTTAAGCGTCATGGCGATCCGCGTCTTGCCAACCACCACCGTCAACCGCATCGCGGCAGGCGAGGTCATTGAACGTCCGGCTTCCGCCGTGAAAGAATTGGTGGAAAACGCTATCGACGCGGGTGCGCGGAAAATTGAAGTGGCGATGAACGACGGCGGCCGGACATTTATCGCTGTCACTGACGATGGGTACGGTATGAACCGCGAGGATCTATCACTTGCCATCGAACGCCATGCGACGTCCAAGCTGGATTCCGAAGATCTATTGCAGATCGAAACTCTAGGATTTCGTGGCGAGGCGTTGCCATCGATTGCCTCGGTATCTCGAATGACCGTAACCAGCCGAGCTATAGATTCGCGCGAAGCGTGGTCGATCGTGGTCGAGGCGGGTGAAGCGCGTGATACGGAGCCCGCAGCCTTGGCCACGGGAACACGGGTAGAGGTACGCGACTTATTCTATGCCACTCCGGCGCGACTAAAATTCTTGAAATCCGCCCGCAGCGAAATCCAATTTGCTCGAGACGTGGTGTCGCGTCTAGCCATGGCTCGGTCGGACGTGGGCTTTGGATTGATTAGTGACGGTCGCGCCCTGGTCCGACTAGACCGTGGGGGAGATGATATGCTCGACCCGAGGCTTGCTCGCCTATCAGCGGTCATGGGCAAAGACTTTGCTGATAATTCTCTCGCCATCGACGCTACACGAGAAGAGGCACGATTGACCGGATATATCGGTCTGCCGACTTTGAACCGCGCCACGGCTCGTGCCCAATATTTGTTCGTGAATGGGCGTCCGGTACGCGACCGCTTGCTCCTAGGCGCTGTCAGAGGCGCCTACGCTGACGTCCTAGCGCGCGACCGCAATCCCCTTGTCGCGCTGTTCCTGGACCTGCCGCCCAGCGAGGTGGACGTCAACGTTCACCCAACCAAGGCCGAGGTTCGCTTCCGCGATGCGGCCATGATCCGAGCCCTCATCGTCGGTAGTTTGCGCCGAGCACTTGCGGATGCGGGGCACCTCGCATCCACGAGTGTCGGGTCGACGATGCTGGATGCGTTCCGTCCGCACGATATGCCTGAAAAATCTGGGCCGGCCGAGACCCTGGGGTCAATGGGGAGATCCGTAACGCAACCCTCTTACGTGAATCCCCACCCGCAGCCCGAGCACACGGACGCAATGATCAACCCAAATTCGCTTGGCGAAGAACTCAGCGAGCCGTCGGCGCGGGATATCAGCGAATACCCCGAAGCGAACGAATACCCCTTGGGCGCCGCCCGGGGACAGGTACATGGAACGTACATCATCTCGCAAACCCGTGATGGCCTGGTCATCGTCGATCAGCACGCTGCGCACGAACGATTGGTTTACGAGCGGATGAAGTCGGCGTTGGAACAGACGGGCGTGGCACGTCAGGGTTTGTTGATTCCTGAGGTCGTCGAACTTTCAGAGGGCGGCCCGGAACACCTACTCGCACGCGCTGACGACCTCGCCAAACTCGGTTTGATCATCGAACCATTTGGTCCCGGCGCAGTGGTCGTGCGGGAGGTTCCCGCACTCTTGGGCGAAATCGACATTCAAGGATTGATTCGCGACTTAGCGGACGATCTTGAAGAAATTGGCGAGGCCTTTGGCTTGCAAGAAAGCCTTTTTCATGTGTGCGCAACGCTGGCCTGCCACGGAAGCGTACGTGCGGGCCGCAATTTAACGGTGCCGGAAATGAATGCCCTGCTGCGGGATATGGAAACTACTGCACGCAGCGGCCAATGCAATCATGGCCGGCCAACATACGTAGAGCTCAGGCTAGCCGATATCGAACGTCTCTTTGGACGTCGATAACCACGACATCTCTTGCCCGACGCGCCGGTCCGGAAATGCGCCTAGACAAAACCGGTTTACGCGTGGCGCGAGTTGGCGACCGCGTGATCCGCTACGTCGCTCGTCGCGACAATGGCTTCCGCGCTGCCCTTCATAGCCTTGAGCTTATCGACACAACGTTTGAGCATTTTGACTTCACGCATGTCCTCTCGGTCGTGAATCATCATCCTGCTCAACTTGTTCTCGACAACGTCGATCAAGCTATCCAATTCATTCGACGACAAAGCCATCTGTAAACACCCTCAACAAAAGGCTTATTCGGGCATCGTCGCGCCGTGGGATTAATAAGCGGTAAACACGGTAAAGCGTCGACCGGCATCTTGCCGAATCAGTAATTGTGACTACCACAGAGACGCAGCG
>JAAXGF010000306.1 GCA_012267605.1 Alphaproteobacteria bacterium
TTGCGGAAGTCGGGCTAGCGCAAACGGAATCGTCATCCCGGAAATCGCTTTCTCACCCTTCGCCAGTGGTACTCCCCGACCCGCCGACCGCCAATGAGCCGAAGATTTCCGCGGAGCCACAAGCGGCGCGTATCTTGGTCAGACCCGCCACCAAGGCCGCTTCACCCACGCCAAGGATGGATCAACAAATCGTACCTCTCGCGCCAATTCGTCGAGATGAGGTCGACAGTCGAACCAACGCCGTCGTTGCCACCCGTAGCGTCCTTCGGCCAACGAAATCGCCAGCAGCAAAACCGAATCGAGTGGAAACACGAACGCCCGTAGCGGCGTCCGAAACTGGAAAGCAATCTCCAGACGCAGAGCAGATAAACAAGGGTCGTGCGCTGCTGAAAATTCTCGAACATGGATCGGGTCCGAGCATTCAGCTCGCCTGGCCCGAATCAGCCGGGCAGAGAGCCCAGCTCTACCGTGCGTTTCGTGATTGTTACGGTCTTCGCGTCGCACTTATGGACCCCGAGGGGCGGCTGTTTGTCGATTCCGGCTCGCCGGGGATTCCGTGGCAGATCAATCTCGATCGGTACAGCGGATTCATTCGCACGTCGAGTGGCACGCTGGCACCGGCGGAATCGTCTCGCGTGAAAGAAATTCGCGCCCACCATGGCGGTGCCGAAAGCGGGGAACCTGTACGCTTCTTTCCACGGGGCATCGACGCGGTCTTGTTGGCAGAGCTCAACCGAATCCTCGGGGGCGACTACCGAGATGTTCAGCAGATTCAGGCCCGTTATCAGCTCCTTGGCGGACGCGTTCTGGTCGAGGACATTGTCGGCGACGGGAAGCGTTTTGCCGGACGTATCGATCTCTCGGTTGCGTCTTCCTGTCGAATGGCGCGCTCGTGAGTCCGCGCGGTCAGACCATCGTTGCCATAATCTTGATTTCCGTAGGCTTGGGGGGATCCGGCTGCACCAGGACCACGTATGGTGCCTACGAAGATGAGCCATCGGAGGTCCCATTGCTCGATCGCCGGGTGGCCGTCGAAATCGATCGTGTGTTTTATGCTGCGCCACCGGAGTGCGTGATCATCCTGCCAACACGGGGCACGCTTGATTTCGAAGCCGCGGCCGTGATTGAACGTTCACTAGAACGTCACCTTGGCCAACGTCTGCCAAAGATCATTGGTGCTCTCGCACGCCATCGACTCGAACGGGCACGTGGTTTCAATCTGTCCGACCCCACCGACTGGATCTACTTTTCACGCGAAACAGGTTGCGGCGCGGTTCTTGAGTCCGAAGCCCATGCCGTGAATGCTGACTATTTTCTCGTCTGGGCGCAGCGCAGCGCGGACCTCGAGGTTACCTTGCGCCGCATTGGAGACGGTACGGTTTTATGGCGTGCTCGACACCTCGCGCAAAGGTCCGACGGTGGACTACCGCTGGGTCCCATCTCACTGACGATCTCGACCGTTGAGGCCGGGCGATTCCATGGCGACACCGATATCCTGCCGTCTCTCATCGACGATGCGGTAAGGCGGATCGTGGCATCCTTGCCGGACGTGCGCTAACCCTCACCACGGACAAAATCGAGCTCGAACCCGATCATTCCACGACGGTGATTTCCACGGTGGAAACTGGTGGCAGCGACGGCAACTACGACGAGGATGGTTCTTGCCTGGCGCCCAGCGCCGGCCATCATTCACAGTAGATTCACTCCATCCCGGAAGAATAATGGCACGTCGCTGGGCGACCTGCGGTTCCTGTATGGCCGGTTCCGGTTCAGACAGAACTGGTTCCGGCTTCGACAAGTTATCTTCGACCAAGCGGACGTAATCTCGATTGAGATTTTCGACGAATTCAATCGAAATCCTGCCGTCAGCGGGCAAGCCTGAATCACGCTGATAGGCGCGAATGGCGGTTCGAGTTTGGGCACCGAGAATGCCGTCCACCGACCCCGCATCGTAGCCCAAATTCTGCAAATCCTGCTGCACGCCCCGAATGACCTGGGCGCTCGGTGCGGCAGCCAATGGTTTGAGATGATCCGCTAGCGGGACAGTATCCTGACCGACGGGTCGTGCAACATCCGGGGAGTGCTCGTTCGCCAGTCGCAGCTCGTCGGACAATTCTTCCGGCGCCGAATCTTCTTGAATCGTCGAATCGGCCTCGAGGCGACGTTGGGAGGTTGTGGCGAGCACCACGCCATCCTCTACCCGTATGGCCTTGTACGACAGTATCAGCTGGTTGCTACGCCCTTGCCGGAATTCACCGATCAACAGGACATCGGCGTCGGTGTGCCGCAATACGCGTGATATGGCCTCGTCCACATAACCCGCCTTCGAGCTATCGGCGTCGTCTGCAAGGGTGGCGACATTCTCTCGGTCGACAAACCTAAAGTGCGCCGCTCCCCGACGGCCAAGGGCCTTGAGAAGTGCGTCACTGTACACCTCCCCGAGGACGGGGAAAAGCCTCGCCGGGCCGGTCGGGTGCGGCCAGATGGCAAGACGAAGTGGGCGTCGATCCGCGGTTGGTCCGAGCGTCCAAGCGATATCGGAATCGATTTCCGCAGCGAAGTCGTCAAATACGTTCCGATCAGCTTGGGTGGCGGCGACAGACGGACCGAGGCCAAAGCACACCGTCAAAAGAAGGCCAAGCATCAATAGTCCAGCACGTCCCGCGGGGGATTTTTCAAATCTGTTCATCGTTCATACAGCTCCTACGCGAATGGTTTGCGTCACGGATACGGCGGTGCGTGTCAACGCACGAACCGCACCCGCGCACTCTCCACATGGACGCGTCCGAGGAACTTGAGCGAAAGATTGCGAACATCCCGACCGTAGATCGGGCAATCTTCGAAATCAAACCCGATCCATTCGCCGTGCCGGCCAATTGGTCCTTGATGGGAAACGACACGACCATCGACCACCAAAGCACTGTGGCCACCGCCGAAATCACTCGCTGCCTTGAATTCGACGGATTGGATACGGCAACCTCGAGAACCCCCGAGATTGACAATTCGGTCGAGGGCTATGGTTCCGTACATCGCGTTGCTGTATCCGACATGGCCGACGATATCGCGACATCGCAACGGTGTCGGACCACGATCCACGAAGTAACGGCCGCGGAATCGATCCAGCTCGGCGTGGATTCGTTGAATATGCGCTTTTCCGTCGATACGAAGCCACAACCGGTTGAAATCCCGGCCGACCACGACATCGCGGCTTGGCTTTAATACAACGCGTCCGGCATGGCGCATCTTTACCGAATCATAAACCCGACCGTCCCCTACCAGGCTAATGCGCGTCTTGCCTCGAACCTTGCTGACACGGACAACGACTTTCTCTAGACGACGACCGCGATCCTCCGGGCCGATATCAAGCAATTTGCGTAAGGGCAATGTTTCGTCGCGGACATAGCCGTCGATTTCTACGGACGGCTCGAGGTGCCGTGGCCGGGACCAGCCACCCCGGTAAGATCCGCCCCAATACCCACGGTTAAAATGGCGATCGCCATAGTCGGAATAGCTCACGGTCGCGAATGGATTGCCCGCGATATCCCTGATTACGGCAATCGTATGGTCGTCACCGACGACTAAACCCGCCAGTCGAAACCGGTCCAATTCGGCGCCATCAACGGCAGGGGTGGAGGCCGGTTGTCGAGAGGACTTCGATTTGACAACCTTTTCGACGTCTTCTTTCTCAGTAAAACGGCGTGAAGGAGAGAAAAGCGGCCGCGACACCATGTCACTAAACTCGCTCAGACGAGGCCGATTAAACGCGGGGATCGCGGCCGAGGAATCGACGCCCACCTGTTCCACCAAACCATAAGAATGATTACCGTGCTTCACAATTACAATGGAATGGACTTGGTAGCCGATGGTGGCCAACATCCCCACACACAACCCCAGCAGCAAGCAGGTAAAGCCATTTATCCTTCGGTTTTCGGCCAACTTTTACCTTCCCTTTTCGGCAGCGGCCAACAGCAAATTCCAAAGCATATAAATGCGCACCCCGGCCTGGCAAATTGCGAATATGCGCAACCCCTTCGGGCTCGAAAAGCTTTGGCCACCTAGACCCGATGCGGCTCTATAATAAATCGATCCTCTTCACGTGTCGAACATCGCCCGTTTTTGTCGGCCCATCGAGCGGCGTGATGTGATCACGGGGCTGACCATTTCGTTTTCGATGTGGCAGTGTGCCGGTCGTGGCGATGCTGTTGGCCGAAGACTGTTCCATTGATCTGCTCACGGTCACGGTGCACCCGACCTGGGGTGCGCAGGAGCATCGGCGCTGCGACCGTCTGGTCGGGGAGCACCACTACCTCTGGTTCCACGGAATCGTCGGCAAGGGACTTCACCATGTCGCGGTGCGTGGCGAGATCTGGCTCGCGCTGATCGGCTGGCAGCCCGGTGCGTTCAAGCTGGCCGCGCTCGACCTCTGGATCGGCTGGTCGGCGGAGCAGCAGTGCCGCCGCCTGCGTCTGATCGCCAACAACTCGCGCTTCGTGATCCTGACGCCTGAGCGGCTGCCCAACTTCAGAGGTCCTGACATCGGGGGGTAAATTTGACAACCTTCGTGAACCATTTTTCTTGGATTTCGCTGACAGACCTAAGGCTAGACCCCTTATTTTCATGCTTCCTCAAGAATGCTCGGCGCCGTGAGCGTTCACATTGGGGTCCATGGAGTCTTATGCGCCACCCATGTGCCCGTCTCGCAGGTGATGTCTCGGAAAGTCCTTTTTTCTCTGGCCATAGTCACCACAGGGAATCCAGGGCCATCGTCCGGGGTCAGGACGTATGAACTTGGCCTCGGGGGTGCTTGGGGGGCGTCTGCGCCGGCTGTCTGCGGACATCCAGGCGGTGCATGGATACCGGGGAGCGACCGCGGCCGTTGCCCATCGCCACTTGGCTTTCCAAGGAGCAGCTGGAGGCGTTGGGGGCGTTCCGGACCCCGAGCAAACAACGCTACACCGGGCCTGCGATCACCACCTTCCACAACATCCTCGTCGCCCTGCCGCCCGAGACCCCGGACAACGCGGTCGACCGGTGGACCGGCCAGCATGGCGCCGCGCATGCGCCGGTCGCCATGGACGGCAAGAATGAGCGCGGCACCTCGAAACAGACCGAGAACTGGGCGCCGGACGATGGTCGCGGAGGTCGGAGCCAACACCGGCAGTGGTGGTGCTCGGGCAGGTTGAAGTCGACCCCAAGAACAGCGAAATCCCGGTCGTACGCAAGTTCTCCACCGGTCTCGACCTCACAGGCCGGATCGTCAATGGATGCGATGCACGCCCAGAATGAAACCGCGCACCGCGCCGACTACGTGCTCAGCGCCGTCAAGGACAATCACCAATCTATCCTCGAAGACCTCAAGGCGATCGACTTCAGCGAAGCGCCCCGGCACGAAACCACCGACACGGGCCTTGTTGGTCGCATCAATCGTGGCCGGTGCGCCGTCGTCGACTTCTCCGCTGCCGAAGGGGACGGCTACGCCAAACTCCACAGTCGCTGCCAGGCGATGTACACCAAACGCGAGCGCGAGATCCTCAAGAACCGGCCAGCGCCGCATTAAGGTGACCAGGAGCCTCGCCTCGCCCGACGCTGAACGCGCCGGGTCCGAGGAGCTGCTCGCCCTGGTGCATCATCACTGGCACATCGAGAACCGGCTCCACTATGTGTGCGCAACTTCACCGGCGACGAAGACCGCTGCCGGGCGTACGTACGCCATCCGCCGCGCAATCTCGCCTGTTTGACCAAAGCGGCCATCGCCATCGTGCGCTGCAACGGCCGCTTCCGCTACCTGCCCGAGGCCAACCGCCACTATGCCGCCCGCGCCCAGGAGGCCCACGGCGCTATTCTGATCGCGCCTGTTGAATAATCCCGCGGGCCGGACCGCGCAGCACGACGGGACAGCTGTGCCCGACGATGCCAAAACCGGCGTTCTGGCGTGAGTCAACCACCGATCCCGCGTAGCCGCCCAGCAAGCAAAGGAAGACCCAGATCGGCCCAGCCTGTCCGCTCTCCATCATCCCGCCCCATCAACAGCGGCTAAAACGTGTGCCCGACGTGTCAAATGGGGCAAATATCGCAGCCGGGGAGCCCATAATTCTATGGACTCCTTCGGCCTAGTGGTTCCGTGCGCGTAATGGTTCAAATTCGACAGTAACTGCCCAGGTGCCTCAACTCTGACAGCGTCCTGATTTTTTCGCTGGCGGCAGCGTTTCGCCGTTGGCACGACGCACGTTGTTGATCCGGGCTTGACTGTATAGGCGCGCGCGCCTATCATGAGGGGAGCAGCCGGTGGGGTATTTCGGATCGAAGGCGACGACCGGTCTGAGCC
>JAAXGF010000341.1 GCA_012267605.1 Alphaproteobacteria bacterium
AGTTGCGGAAGTCGGGTTAGCCGACCCAGGGGGCAGGCCGAGTGTCCGCAATTGGTTCAGATACCCGGCGTTGATCCCAGACTATCGCGAATTGCGATCAAGAAGCCGTTGGAACATCGACGGAATGTGACCAGCGGTACGTGACCGCCAGGAGACTTCGGATTAAAGCTGGCACGCGGTGTGGAGCCATTTTTGACACCGCTAAAATTCGCAAAAGATACTAATCTCCTGATCCCTAAATAGGCCTACCCCTACTGGCAGGCCGAGAAAGATGCAATCGGGAGAATGAAAATGGCGATTTCGAATCGATGTATTTTGTTTGTCGTGAGTATGACCATGGCGCTTTGGTGCCAATCGAACGTCTCAGCCAACGCGACAATCATTCAATTCAAAGGCGCTGTGAGATGTGTTGGTTGTTACCGGCGGCGTCTCCCAAAGGTAGGCATCGAAGGGGGACTCCGCCAGTACACCGATGAAGAATTCACGGAATGCATAGTCGCCTTTCCAGTTTTCCAGCGCGTCGGCATACGCCACGGGCTTCCCATTGCCTGAAATTGCCACCCTGAAAGCCTGGCCATCGTCCAAGGCTTCAATTTGTCGGTCCCAGGCCACAATTTGTCCCGTCTCTACTTGATACAAGTCGTGCGAACTGTGCAGACCGCGTCACGTGTGTGCAAGGACGACCAGCGCAATAATCGTTCGCTGAACATGAATAGCGATATTGGGCTCGTAATCTGCTTGTCGCAATACTAGCCGATCACGGTTTGGTGTGTTCTCGGCAGCGCGAAAATTATTACCGCCAAACGTGCGAATCCTCTCTAGTCAGTACTCTCCAGTCTACGCCATTGCCGCCAACTGTAATCCGTCGTAAAATTAGCCCGCTCCCGGACGCGACTGATCTTTGTCATTTGACATCCACTTAACCCTCGAGTCGCGGCGGAAGCATTCTTCCTTAAACTGAGCCCCGCCTAAAGCGGGGTATTTTTTTCTTTCAAGGTGGTGGTATGAGCGCCGTTTTCGATTTATCTGAAATCACCCGCAAATTTTCCATATTTGACCGATTCAGGAAGGTTGCGGTCGCCTCAACCCTCCGTTAACCAGATTAGGCGTACAACGGCGTCGTCTCGTAATCCGATGAAGAGGCGCCACGTTGTCCGATTTCCGGGATTACATACCGCGCGGCGGACGATCGTCGCGAAAGACGTTGATCGGTCGCCCGATCCATCACCGGTCACGATTCCGGCCGTCCGGCACTCGGTGGCGACGTGCCGGAACCGCATTGCGCGAGAACGAGGCGTGCATGCAGGCGTTGTTTCACGAAGCCGATATTGGCGGCCCGCCGATTTGATAAAAGCAGGTTCAAGGCAGCATCTCCCGGCGTTCCTCACGACATTACCCGTGCCCTTGCGGAGCGCCACGGCGGCCGCATGGAATTCGTCCGACGGTCAGAAGAGGAAGCGAGCGTCACAATTTGCTTTCCGCCGGAACACATCGCTCATCGCACGGCATCGATCATTCCTTTCCCCGCCGATCGCTGTATCGACGGCGCGAAGGCTCGTTCCCGATAAGCGTCGCCTGACTCCTGAGCCGTTGCACCCCGTTGCCACGGGGTATTTCAATGCTCCAGTGAATCTGCACGAGAGAGCATGACGACTAGCTTCATCGTCATCACAATTTCGTCGCACTGGTTGCGGACGGTGCACTTGGCATGGCAAATCCCACGTTCCGGTTTTGAGCGCGACGCTCGAAGCCCGGTTATATCGGTGATCGTTCTCAGCGCGTCGCCCGGTCGCACCGGTCGTCGCCAACGAATTTCATCCATACCTGGGGATCCCATGCTGCAATCTGCAAATATGCCGGTATCCCACATGAGGCGGAAGCCAAATGCCATGGTGTGAAATCCGCTAGCGATCAACCCGCCGAAGACCGTTTGTCGTGCGGCTTCAGAATCGGTGTGAAATGGCTGCGGATCGAATTGGGTGGCGAATTCGACAATTTCATCGGCGCTAATCATTTTGACCTTGGACTCGAAGCGATCGCCAACCTTGAAGTTTTCGAAGTAGCGTTGGGTCACCGTTCGGATTAGCCGGCCTCGATGACGCCGACGATATCGTCGACAACGACGCGTACCAATGCCGCGTCTTCGCCCTCTGCCATGACTCGAATCAGTGGCTCGGTCCCCGATTTCCTGACCAAAATGCGACCCATGTTTCCCAACCGTGATTCCGCCTCGGCAATGGCCTCTACCACTGTGTTCGACTCGAGTGGCGATCCACCATTGAAACGGACGTTACGCAAAACCTGCGGGTAAGGCGTGAATAGTCTGCAGGCCTCGCTCACCGGACGATCGCTCTCCGCTAACACCGCGAGGCACTGCAGTGCCGCGACTAGCCCGTCTCCGGTGGTTGCGAAATCACTTAGTATTATATGGCCTGATTGCTCGCCGCCTACGTTTATGCCGAGCTTGCGCATGTGTTCGACAACGTAGCGATCGCCAACAGGCGCGCGGACGAGATTCAGGCCTACTCCATCCAGATAACGCTCGAATCCAAGGTTGGACATTACCGTGGCGACGATTCCGTTTCCCCTTAACCGCCCCGATCGTCTCCAATAATCGGCGATTAGCGCCATGAGTTGATCGCCGTCGACGACCTCACCGTGTTCGTCGGCGAGGATAAGGCGATCTGCGTCTCCGTCGAGGGTGATGCCTAAGTCGGCGTTGGCTCTGCGAACGGCGTCGCACATGGTGGCGATGGAAGTGGATCCGCAGTCCTGGTTAATATTGAACCCGTTCGGACGTACGCCGATGGGTACGACGTCAGCGCCAAGCTCCCACAATACTGTAGGGGCGACTTTGTAGGCGGCGCCATTGGCGCAATCGACCACAATCCTTCGTCCGGCCAAACCGAGCCTTTTGGGAAAGGTGTTTTTGGCGAATTCGATGTACCGACCTTGTGCGTCCTCTAGCCGCTGAGCCCGACCCAATTGGTCGGGTGGGGCCAAGTCCTCGGCCATGTCAGATTCAATGTGCGATTCGATCTCGCGCTCGGCCTCGTCGGAGAGTTTGAATCCGTCCGGGCCGAACAGTTTTATTCCGTTGTCCTGATAAGCGTTATGCGAGGCCGAGATCATGACGCCGATATCGGCCCGCAGGCTGCGAGTCAACATAGCCACTGCCGGTGTCGGCATGGGGCCAACAAGAATTACGTCCATTCCAACCGAAACGAAGCCTGCGGTCAGTGCTGGTTCGATGAGATATCCTGATAACCGCGTATCTTTACCTATCACAGCGCGATGGCGGTGAGAGCCTCGCGTAAAATGAAATCCTGCGGCCATACCAATCTTGAGCGCGATCTCGGCTGTCATCGGAGCCCTATTGGCGGTTCCGCGAACGCCGTCGGTACCAAAAAATTTTCTTGTCATAATGATCCCGTGGATTCTTTGGCTGAGAAGGAGACTTATTCCCCTAGTGTACCATAGCCCGACTTCCGCAACTCGGCACGCGTTTCGGCTAATGTGACGATTTTCCGGCCCGGAAAGTGGCGGATTTCCGGGCTTTGCTTCTCCAGAACGGCGTGTAGTGCCGACCTACCCCCTTGATCTGGCTGGCAAAGC
>JAAXGF010000384.1 GCA_012267605.1 Alphaproteobacteria bacterium
GATCAGACCTGGGCAGTTACCATAAATGACAACTTATCGTGTTCTCTTCGAATTTCATCCTCGAGTTCCGTGCGGTGACGTAATTCCCGGCGTGATTCCTGAAGCCGCCGCCAAGCAAACCAAGTACTCGAAAACGCTAAGAAACCCAGTCCAATAATGATTTCGTCAAGTTCCCAGATTTCAAATTCCCTACTCACCGCATAAACGTGCTCGAACCCATCCAAGAAAAACGAACCGACAAATCCAAATATTACGATCAACGCGAGGATGCCAAGGTCGCGTGCCCAGGAACTCTTCCAAATTCGCAAACGGTTCTCATCTGACATTTCAGCTACTAACCCACGCCACCTACACCGGGCAGGATTGACGTTTTTCCAAACGGTGACGTTTGGGAATTCTTGAACTTCCCGGATGCAATGATCATCCGTCACAAAGCAAAACCGACGTCAAAGTCGAGAATTCTAGATTGCAACGAATGCGACAACTCGGGTTGCTGAAATCGATCCCAGCGCGTCTTCGCAAACGCCGTCGGTGGCTGAGAGAATACGAAGGGAAAGAAATTTGAGACAGAAATCCACGATTTCATACAAGAAGCGCTCACGAGAAACACGAAACTCGCAGGTAGTAACGAAATATTCTAGAAAGCTAAATATTACCCGCAGTTTCGTCGAAGCATTTTCCCACAAGAAAAATCGTACCACGATAGCCGTTTCGAATGCAAATACAGGTGAGCAAAATCTTTTGGCGGTTCGTCGTGTGTTTTACGCAACCATTAGGATCATTTTCGATATGAATATTACGAATGACGCATAAGGGTTTTAGCTGTGTAAAAATTTGCAAAACCTTGTTTCCATGTCGAATTCGTCCATTCGAAGCATTTTGATTTCAGCACGCTGCTGGAATAATTCATTTTCTGTTTTCGCAAATCCCGAAGGATTTTCTATTTGCGCGTTTAGGGAATGTTTTTGCAAAGCCAGGGCCGAACTCTAAGGTACGGAACGCATGACATGGCTCGCCGATTCCCGATCCAATGGCCGGTGTGGCACCGGTCCATGCGGTACGTTTGAATTAGGTGAACCTCCAATTTGATGGAATTAAGCGTGAATGGCCCGTCCATCCACCGCGAGGGCGGCCTCGCGAAGGGCTTCCGAGAGGGTGGGATGAGCGTGGCAGGTGCGGGCGATGTCTTCGGCGGAGCCGGCGAATTCCATCGCCGTCACCGCCTCGGCGATCATCTCGCCCGCGTCCGGCCCCAGAATATGCACGCCGAGCACCCGGTCGGTTTGGGAATCGGCGAGGATCTTCACGAATCCGTCGGTGGTAGCATTAGCACGGCCCCGGCTATTAGCGAGGAAGGCGAATTTTCCGACCTTGTAATCGACGCCTGCGGCTTTTAGCTCCTCCTCATTTTGCCCCACGGTGGCCGCCTCTGGCCAAGTGTAGACGACCCCAGGGATGGTACCGTAATTCACGTGGCCGGCCTTCCCGGCGATAATCTCCGCCACGGCAATACCTTCATCCTCCGCTTTATGGGCGAGCATCGGCCCGCGAACGACGTCGCCAATCGCGTACACGCCCTCGACATTGGTGCGGAATTGATCATCGACTAATAGGCGCCCTGACTCGTTGACTACGACGCCAATCGCCACCGCACCGAGACCCTCGGTGTGGGGACGACGGCCAATTGACACTAGCACGACGTTGGCGTCCACGGTTTCGGTGTCGCCGCCGGTAGCTGGCTCCAGGGTCAGGCGGACACCCTTCTTTCCGCGACCAATAAACTTGGCTCCGGTCACTTTTGTGTTCAGGCGGAAGTTAATTCCTTGGCGCGTGAGAACGCGTTGCAACTGCTTCGCCAGTTCGCCATCCATCCCCGGAACGATGCGGTCGAGAAATTCGACCACGGTCACTTTCGCGCCGAGCCTGCGCCATACCGAACCCAGTTCTAGGCCGATGTAACCGCCGCCGATCACCACCATGGACTGCGGCACCTGGTCAAGCGACAGAGCGCCAGTGGAGGAAACGATCCGCGCCTCGTCGATCTTGACCCCGGGGAGCGGCGTGACATCCGATCCGGTGGCGATGACTACGTTTGCCGCCGTAAGCACTATGGTTCCGCCATCATCGAGCGCCACCGTCACTTCGTTCTTTCCGGTCAACGTTCCAGCGCCCCGGAAATGGGCGACCTTGTTCTTGCGAAACAGCCCTTCCACCCCAGCGCACAAGTCCGCCACTACCTTGTCCTTGCGCGCCATCATGGCGGCCAAATCAAGCGTTGGGCTGCCGACGTTGACACCGTGCGCCGCCAGCCCATGGGCAGCCTGTTCAAAGAGCTCCGACGAATGCAGCAATGCTTTCGAGGGGATACAGCCCACGTTGAGGCAGGTGCCGCCCGGACCTGGACGTTTGTCGACGCACGCCACTTTTTGCCCGAGTTGGGCAGCGCGGATGGCGGCCACGTAACCGCCCGGCCCAGCACCTATAACAACGACGTCAAAACTTTCCTGATCCATTACCTAACCTGATGGACATGGTGTTGGCCTGCTGCCAGTCCGACGTGTCGGTTAAACGTCCAGGATCAGACGTTGGGGATCCTCCAGGCATTCCTTGACTCGAACCAGGAAGCTTACAGCTTCTCGGCCATCGATGATGCGGTGATCGTAGCTCAGCGCCAAATACATCATCGGCCGAGACACAACGCTGTCGTCGACCACCACTGGACGCTGTTGAATCTTGTGCATGCCGAGGATCGCGGATTGCGGTGGATTGATAATGGGAGTGGATAGTAAGGAGCCGAATATCCCGCCGTTGGTGATGGTGAAAGTGCCGCCGGCCAATTCCTCAAGCACCAAATTGCCGTCGCGGGCGCGCTGGGCAAAATCGGCCACTGCGCGTTCGATTTCAGCGAAATTCATACGGTCCGCCTCGCGGAGTACCGGTACCACAAGTCCTTGTGGCGAACCGACCGCGATGCCGATGTTGTAATAGTTCTTGTAAACAATCTCGTCGCCATCGATCTCGGCGTTCACCGCGGGCAGCTCGCGCAACGCCAGCGTCGCCGCTTTGACGAAAAACGCCATGAACCCTAAGCGAACACCGTGTTTTTTCTCGAAAACCTCCCGATACTTTTGTCGCGCGGCAATGACATGGGACATGTCCACTTCGTTGAAGGTGGACAGAATGGCGGCCGTATTCTGCGCCTGTTTCAGGCGCTCTGCGATACGCTGCCGCAACCGCGACATGCGGACGCGCTCCTCCCGCGCCGGGTTCGGCATCGGCGCTTTCGGCAATTCCCGCAGCGCGGGTTGCGGCGCTTCCGACTTAGTTTCAGGTTTCGGTGGAGCTACGTTCGCCGGGGGTCTTTCCGAGACCGCAGCCAATACGTCGGCTTTGGTCAACCGACCGTCTTTGCCTGTTCCAACAATTGCCGAAACGTCGAGGCCGTGCTCTCGGACCAGCCTTCGTACCGCGGGCGACAATGATTTGTTGGCCTGTTTCGCGTCTGTGGATGACGCTTTTTCGGTCGGTTCCGGGTTCACCGGTGGCGTGCCAATGGCGGAGCTACCGTTTTCTTCGATCAATCCAAGCACCGACCCAACCTCAACATTGGCACCCTCCGCGGCGCGGATTTCGCCAATCGCTCCACCGGCTGGCGCCGGGACTTCCAAGGTTACTTTGTCGGTCTCCAATTCGACGACAGGCTCGTCCGCAGTGACGGATTCGCCGGCATTCTTGAACCATTTGGCCACTGTGGCTTCGGATATGGATTCGCCGAGCGTCGGTACCACAATTTCAATGCTCATTCTTGCCTCAACATTTATCTTCCGCCAGGGACTAGCGGCGGAAACATTACGACGATAGGGCTTGGTCGACCAATTCCGCTTGCTCCCGGAGGTGCGATTTTAGGGCACCGGTGGCGGGAGAGGACGATTCCGGGCGACCGACGTACGCGGGGCGGATACAAGCGCCACCGAGTTTAGTCAATAGAGTTTCCAGGCGTGGCGCCACGTAGGTCCAGGCCCCCATGTTCTGAGGTTCTTCCTGGGCAAACACGACCTCGGCTTGAGGATAACGCCGTAACTCGTTCGCCAAGGGTTTATCCGGAAACGGCGCGATTTCCTCAAGTCGAATCAACGCGATATCTTTGATTTCGCGGCTATCACGCGCCGCCTCTATGTCATAGAAAACTTTGCCGCTGCATACCACAACGCGGCGAACCTCGTTGTCCGAACAGACGGCGGTGTCCTCATGAAGAACCCTATGGAAACTGGTTCCCGGCCCCATGTCAGCCAGCTTCGAAACGCAGCGCTTGTGACGCAGCAATGACTTCGGCGTCATGATTATCAGGGGTTTGCGGAACTTGCGTCGCAGCTGCCGGCGCAGGATGTGGAAATAGGAAGCCGGCGTGCTGCAATTCGCAACCTGCATGTTGTCTTGCGCGCACATCTGCAGGTAGCGTTCCAAACGTGCCGAGGAGTGTTCCGGACCTTGCCCTTCATAACCGTGGGGTAGAAGCATGACCAGGCCACACATACGCAGCCACTTACTTTCGCCAGGTACGATGAACTGGTCGATGATGACTTGGGCGCCGTTGGCAAAATCGCCAAACTGCGCTTCCCAAAGTACCAACGAAGCCGGGTCTGCCAGAGCATAGCCATATTCGAATCCAAGTACCGCTTGTTCGGATAGCATGCTATCGACCACTTCGAAGGCCGCTTGTCCGGGCCGGATGTTGTTCAGCGGCACATAACGGTCCTCGGTGATCTGGTCGACCAACACGGAGTGGCGCTGGCTGAAAGTGCCCCGTCCCGAGTCCTGGCCACTGAGACGCACCGGGTTGTTCTCACAAAGCAAGGAGCCGAAGGCTAGTGCTTCGGCCAGGGCCCAGTCGATACCCTCGCCGCTTTCGACCAGCTGGCGGCGCGTTTCGAGCTGGCGCGCGAGCTTTCGATGAACATTAAAACCATCCGGCGCTTTTGCGATGGCTAGACCGACCTCCTTCAATAGTTCGATGGGAACGCCGGTTTCGCCGCGGCGCGGGCCTTCGCTTGGTGCACGTTCGTATTCCGCCCATAGCCCTTCCATCGAGTCGGCCTTGTTCGGTCGGTAACTCTTGGACGCTTCCAGGTCCTTTTCCAGCCGCCGGTTGAACGTGGTGATCAACGCGTCGGCCTCGCGCGGCGACAGGGTGCCGTCGGCGATTAGCCGCTCGGTATAGAGTTGGCGCGTCGTCGGGTGGGAGGCAATCTTGTGGTACATCAGCGGTTGGGTGAACGCCGGCTCGTCGCCCTCGTTGTG
>JAAXGF010000156.1 GCA_012267605.1 Alphaproteobacteria bacterium
GCTTTGCCAGCCAGATCAAGGGGGTAGGTCGGCACTACACGCCGTTCTGGAGAAGCAAAGCCCGGAAATCCGCCACTTTCCGGGCCGGAAAATCGTCACATTAGCCGAAACGCGTGCCGAGTTGCGGAAGTCGGGCTAATTGCGTTCGCTACTTTGCTTGCTGCGGTTTTAGTGGGCTCGGTCCCGGTCGAGTCGGCGTTTACCGGTTTCGGGCACCCGGCCACGGTTACAGTCGCCCTGGTATTGATCATTAGCCGCGCATTGGCCAGTACCGGCGCCATCGATGTCCTGGTCAAGACGGTGCTCTCAGCCGCGGGAAAAACATCTTACCATGTGGGCGTCCTGTCGGCGATGGGGGCGTCGCTATCCGGTTTCATGAACAACGTTGGGGCATTGGGTTTGCTCATGCCGGCGGCGTTGCAATCCGCCGCGAAGGCAAAACGTGCTCCCGCACTGTTGCTGATGCCGCTCTCGTTCGGATCGATCTTGGGTGGCTTGGTGACCCTCATCGGCACACCACCGAACATCATCGTTTCTGGTTACCGATGGGAACTCACCGGGGAGGGCTTTGGCATGTTCGATTACACGCCAGTTGGCTTCGTAGTTGCCGCTGTTGGTGTCACGTTCGTCGCCGTCATCGGTTGGCGCCTTGTGCCGAAACGTGCGTTGAGTCGAGGCACGACTGACGATCCATTTCAGATCGAAGACTACGTCGCCGAAGCCCTGGTGCCGGCTGACAGCGATTTGGTGGGGCTTTCGCTCGACGAAGTCATGGACCGGGCCGACGACATTGACGCCCAGGTGTTGGCGCTGATCCGTGGCCAGCGTCGATACGGCGCGCCCCAGGGCCGCGAGCGGTTGCAAAAGAACGACGTCTTGGTGATCGAGGCGGGTCCCGAGGAGATCGATAAGTTTGCCGCCAAGTTGGGTTTGCAGCTCGGGGGCAGCAGAGGGGCCAGGGCAAATTTAGAGAATACCAGGGACGCAGTATTGATCGAAGCGGTGGTGCCCCCCGATGCTTGGGCCGAGGGCGCGACACTCCGCTCATTGCGCCTGCCCAGCCGCTACGGTGTAACCACCGTGGCTATTTCCCGTCAGGGGAAGCCAATCCGCGGGCGGTTGAGGGATGTACGTTACCGCGTCGGCGACGTCGCGCTGCTCTACGGCGATGCGGATCGCATTGGCGATGCTGTTACCCGCATGGGATTTCTGCCGCTGGCACAGCGCGACCTGAGTTTCGGTCAGCGGGATCGCGCTCGGGACGTGCTCGTAATTTTCGGTTGCGCAATCGCATTGGCCAGTCTGGGACTGCTTTCAGTACCAATCGCCTTAGCCTTGGCGGCCGCAGTAATCGTTGCAACCGGATTGATCTCGCCACGTGATTTGTACCAGGGAATTGATTGGCCAGTAATCGTGCTTCTCGGTGCCTTAATACCGGTGGGTAATGCCCTGCAGTCCACTGGTGGAACAGATATGATCGCAAATGGAATCCTCTGGTTGACTCAGGATCTCGCCCCCTGGGTAGTGGTCTTGTTGTTGCTCGTGATCACGATGTCGCTTTCCGATGTGTTGAACAACGCCGCAACGGCAGTGGTCATGGCGCCGATTGGTGCCGGTATCGCGCAACATCTTGGAGTCAGCCCTGACCCGTTTCTTATGGCCGTCGCTGTGGGCGCGTCGTGTGCGTTCTTGACTCCCATTGGCCACCAGAACAATGCATTGATCATGGGGCCAGGCGGATACGCCTTTGGCGACTATTGGCGCATGGGCTTACCCTTGGAAGTAATTGTTGTCGCCGTCGCCTTGCCGTTGATCCTGATTGTTTGGCCTTTTTGAAGGATTTGAACCGCGATTTCCCTTAGTCATTTACGGTGGTGCCTTTATCGGACGGGTCGAAATACCTGTTTGCAAATTTACATTGCCCCTGGCTCGCTTGAGCCGTGGTTTTTCAAAAAGTGATGGTTATACTGGCGCCGACTGAAATCCGAGTTCGAGGGAGGAGCACATGCCGGACGATGCGCGTACGGACGCACTGAACTATCACCAAAAGCCACGGCCCGGCAAATTGGGCATACATCCAACAAAACCAATGGCTAACCAACGCGATCTCGCATTGGCCTATTCGCCGGGTGTGGCTGTTCCGTGTGAGGAAATCGCCCGAGACCCGGCCGAATCTTACAATTACACCGCACGATCTAATTTGGTCGCCGTAATTAGCAATGGGACGGCGGTGCTCGGTCTCGGTTCCATCGGTGCGCTCGCTTCGAAACCCGTGATGGAAGGTAAGGCGGTTCTGTTTAAGAAGTTCGCCGGTATCGATTGCTTCGATATCGAGGTCAACGAGACCGATGTAGACCGTCTGGTCGACATTGTCGTGGCCCTTGAGCCGACCTTTGGCGCAGTCAATTTGGAAGATATCAAGGCGCCCGAGTGCTTTGCCATCGAGGCGAAGTGCAAGGAACGCATGAATATTCCGGTGTTCCACGACGATCAGCATGGCACCGCGATTTGTGTTGCCGCGGCGACGTTGAACGGCACTCGGGTCGTCGGGAAGGAATTGTCCGACGTTCGCGTTGTATGCAGCGGCGCTGGCGCGGCTGCAATGGCCTGTCTCGGACTCATGGTCGATTTGGGTGTTCCAATCGAGAATATTACCGTGTGTGACCGAAAAGGAGTCGTCCACAAGGATCGCGAGGACAAGCTCAACGAACATAAGGCGCGCTTCGCGCATAAATCGGATAACCGCACATTGGCCGACGCGATCAAAGGGGCGGACATCTTTCTCGGCGTCTCCGGGCCAGGCGTTTTGAAACCCGAAATGTTGAAGACCATGGCGGACAATCCGCTGATCTTGGCGTTGACCAATCCGGTACCGGAGATCTTACCTGAGGTGGCGCGCGAGGCGCGGGAGGACGCAGTGCTGGCCACCGGGCGCTCGGATTATCCGAACCAGGTCAA
>JAAXGF010000231.1 GCA_012267605.1 Alphaproteobacteria bacterium
GTCGGTCGGTACGGATACCCTCGTCGGGATCGAGGACGTGATCGGCGGTGCAGGTGACGACACCTTGCTCGGCGACGCCGGGCAGAATTCGCTTCAAGGTGGCGGCGGCGCAGATTCCCTTACGGGCGCGGAGGAAAACGACACCCTCGAAGGCGGCATGGGCGACGATGTGCTTGTTGGTGGTGCGGGCAATGATTCCCTTGTCGGAGGCGCGGATACTGATACGGCCGACTTCGGTTCAGCGAACGCGTCACTCACCGTGGACCTGGCGGCTGGTACGGCGACAGGGGGTGTTTTAGTCGGAACCGATACCCTCGTCGGGATCGAGAATGCCATCGGTGGTACGAACGATGACACTTTGCTCGGCGACGCCGGGCAGAATTTGCTTCAAGGTGGCGGCGGTGCGGATTCCCTTGGCGGCGCGGCGGAAAACGACACCCTCGAAGGCGGCATAGGCAACGACGTTCTTGCTGGTGGCGCGGGTAATGATTCTCTAGTCGGCGGCGATGATGTCGATACGGCTGACTACATGTCGGCGGTCGCCCCAGTCACCGTGGACCTGGCGGCTGGCACTGCGATTGGTGACGCGTCGGTCGGTACGGATATCCTCGTAGGAATCGAGAACGTGATCGGCGGTGCAGGCGACGACATGCTCATCGGCGATGACACGGCCAACGAAATATTCGGTGGCGCGACTGGAAACGACACTCTGACCGGTGGAAACGGTGATGACAGTTTGACCGGGGGCGGGGGGTCTGACTCGCTTGATGGCGGCGGCGGTAATGATCTCCTGACCGTGGGCGACACGGGATTCGCGAGTATCGTGGGTGGAACTGAAAACGATACGTTTTTGGTCGAAAATTCAGGCCAAGACTTTGATTTCACCGGTAGTCTTTCTAGCGCCAATGTCGATGGGATCGAGGAGTTCGACCTTACCAACGGCGGCGCCAACCAATTGACGCTCGACGTTGCCGATATCACCGCCATTACCAACGGTGTGAACACCCTGCCGGACGACGCCATGTTCCAGTCGATGAATACGTTGGTGGTGACCGGTGATTCCACGGATATGCTCACGATCACCGGCGCTGACTTCGACGCTGGTGTTGCGACTACCGTTCGCGGGGAATCCGGCTATACGGCGTTCGAAGATACAACCAATAATATAACAGTCGTCGTAGAGGACGAGATTTCGTTCACGCCCTAGGGCCAGTCTCGTGCGACGCTTGAACGGCGAATAGGCGGAGTAAATTGGCTAGGAACCGTTTGGTATCGCGATATTCAGCTGGTTAAAATTCCCACCCGCCCGGTATCATTGGCTCGACAATCTTTGTCTTCCTGGTGATGAAACCATGACTTCCCGGAAACGATTTCGTGCACCGACTCCTAAAATCCATAATCGGGTTGTCTATTACGCTGGCAAGCGAATTTTTCGTGAAGGGGATCAGGCGCGGCGCGCCTACGTCGTGGATTCAGGGCTGGTCGAGATCGCCCGCGAGCGTGACGGGCGAAAGTTCGTAATCGGCGTCATTGGACCGGGCGGAATTTTCGGCGAAATGGCGTTGATCAGCCGAGGTACGCGAGTAGCAACCGCTACGGCCCTCGAAAACACGGTTTGCCTGGCCATTCCCGACACTGTAGTGGAATCGAAATTGCAAAAGGCCGATCCTTTCATCCGCGCGCTGTTGACGATGTTCGTGGATACCATTCAATTCCTCACCGACCGTGGCGCTGAAGCCATGCTGCTGGGGAATAAGGAAGGGGACTCAAGCTCCGATCCGTAAATCCCGTTTCGTTGCAATGTTCTTGACGAGCGTGGGCGTTCCACTCGGAATGGGCGGGGAAACATGACGGAGCAATTTAAACTTCTCGTGGCGGCCCTGACGTCGCCCCTTGTCGGCGTGGCCATTGCGCCATTCGTTGGCAGCTTTCTTACCGCGGTAATTCATCGTTTGCCGGCCGGCGAGCTTTTATTTTTCGCCCGTTCGCGCTGCCCCCGCTGCGAGGTTCAGCTAGGAATCCCTGACTTGGTACCCTTAGCTAGCTGGATTTTATCACGCGGGCGTTGTCGACACTGTGGCGCGGAGATTAGCACCTCCTATCCCTTGATCGAGCTTGCTGCGCTCGCGGCCGCAGTGTGGGGGTTCGCTTTGGAAACCGGGTGGCGTTTTTGGCCAAGCTGTCTGTTGGCATGGACCCTCATCGCGTTGGCGGTGATCGATTGGCGCCACTTTATTCTACCCGACGTCCTCACTCTGCCCCTGATCCCGGTAGGCCTAGCGCTCGCTGCGCTTGCCACGCCAGATCAGCTTGGTGACCATGTCATCGGAACACTTGTGGGTTTCGGGACATTCGCCATAATCGCAGCGGCCTATCGCCGCCTGCGCGGCCATGAAGGGCTGGGCATGGGCGACGCCAAGCTTGCCGCCGCCGCCGGCGCGTGGGTCACATGGGACGGGTTGGCCAGTGTTGTGCTTATCGCCTGTATTGCCGCCTTGGCGGTTACCGCCGGCCGGTCACGTCCTGGTCGGCTTCCGTCAGCCACTGAGCGCCTCCCCTTTGGCGCGTATCTGTGCGTTGGCTTTTGGCTGGTCTGGCTCTATGGCCCGCTTGAGATTCCGTCAGGTTGAATGCCGACATAGCTTGCGCGATTGCATCAGGTTTATGTGCCAATTATTCCCCCACCTTGCTTGGTAATTGCCACAACAGATGGTCGGGGCGGACCGCGAAAATCGGGCCAGCGGGTTGACGGCGAATGATAGTCGGAATCCTGGGCAGGGTGTTGTACGGAAACGAAAAGCGTTTCGAGATCTGGTGTTAACGCGGGGCCGGTGACCTCGGCGCCACGCGGCGCGCTGAAAAACCGCCGCGGGCCTTCACGGGACATGGTATCGGCGGCGTATAGCGCGTTGGCGAATCCAACCTCCTCGCTTGGACCGTCGGTGGCTATCCACATTCGCCCGCGCCCATCGAATGCGCAATTGTCCGGATTGATGAACCAACCATCGGTGTCGACGGGGCCGGGATAGAATGCGCCGTCGCTGTCCACGTTGGGATTACCGGCAAGTAAATATATGCCCCATTCGAAACTGTCCGCACCGTGGTCAGCGACGCCATTCCGTCGAGGTGGTCTTAGCTCCACAATATGTCCGAACGGGTTTCGTTTTCGCGGATTGGCCGCGCTTGGTTGAAGCCGGAGTGTGTCAGACCGCCCGGTCAGGAGGACAAAAACCGATCCAGTTCGCGGGTCGACCTCGACATCCTCTGGCCGGTCCATCGGTGTGGCACCGACGAGATCGGCGGCTCGCCGGGTTTCGATGAGAACATCGGCTTGGCTATCGAAACCGTTTTCCGAGATCAACGGCGACACACCGAACAGTAGCGGCAGCCAGCGCAAACTGCCGTCGTCGTCGAATCGGGCGACGTAAAGAATGCCATTATCTAACAAGTCGCCATGGGGAAGCGGGTTGCTGGGGTTAATGCGACCATGGCTCACGTATCGGTAAACGTATTCGTCCACCTCATCGTCGCCCGAATAGACGACGACACGATTGTCTGCGGTGAGTGCTACGGTCGCCGCCTCGTGCTTGAACCGCCCAAGTCCGGTTCGCTTGACCGGAATCATGTTGGGATTGTACGGGTCGATTTCGACGATCCAACCGAATCGGTTTGGCTCGTGGGGTTCCGCTTCGAGGTTAAAACGGCGGGAATATTTTGGCCACGAAACGAAGATTGGGTCGTCCGCCAATCCGTAACGTTGGTACGCTCGGGCTTCTGGATTGCGCCGTGGCGAGCCGCCGAAAAACGCTTGGAAATTTTCCTCGGCAATAAGAACTGTTCCCCACGGCGTAACACCCCCGGCGCAATTTGCCAAAGTACCTACAACCCGCGTGCCCTTGGGGTCTGCGGACGTCCGAAGTCGCGCGTGCCCGGCAGCTGGGCCGGCAAGACGCATCTCGGTGCCTGAAGTGGTGATACGTCGATTGTACCGACTGTTCTTAGCTTGACGCCAAACGCCATGGCTTCGTTCAATTTCGACGATCGAATGGCCTATAGCCGCCATTTCGACTTGGGTCTGGGCCCAGGATAGTTCGGCTTCAGCTACTCCTGGCCACATCAGTGGCGCACTGGGGAATTCATGATTGACACACAACAATCCTCGGCTGCTGTTGTCTGAGCTGGCAGGTAGCGGCATGAATGCGATGAAGTCGTTGTTGTAACCAAACTGCTTGCTTTGGGTGTCTGCGGTCAATTCATCGGGGTTGAAGGAAGCGGCTCCGGTGGCCACTCGGTCGCCCCAGCGGATGATTACGCGGGCGCTGTAACCCTCCGCAACCTCGTGATTCTCGCTCAATCCACGTGAAACGGCGCGAAAACCAATCAAGTTGGTTCGTGCCACGGCCAGTGGAACCGGGATACCGGCGGCCAGTGCCGAGAACGCCATAGATCCTTTGACAAATCGACGACGACTAAGAAGCACGGTTGTCCCGAGGTGAGTCAATATTCGCCACGAGGTCAGCCAGAATCGGGCCTGCTTCTCCATGCAAGGCGAAATCCGCCAAGCGATCGAGCTCCGTTGATTCCCGATTGATGATGACTAATCGAGCGCCGTTTTGTTTTGCCGTGATGGGAAAGCCGCTTGCTGGATAGACCGTCAAGGATGATCCGACCACCAGAAATAGATCGCAGTTTAATGCCGCTTCTTGGGCTAGGCGCATGGCGTCATCCGGCATGGGCTGACCGAAAGAAATTGTCGCCGTTTTTATGAATCCGCCACAATCGCATAGGGGTGATTTTCCAGTATTAAGAAAATCGATCTTGAGCGTGTCCAGGGTGAAGCGTGTTTGGCAACTCAAGCAATGCGCGTAGGTGGTGTTGCCGTGGAGTTCGATGACTTGGGCCTCGGGTATTCCGGAAAGTTGATGAAGCCCATCAATATTTTGCGTGATGACGCAACTGGCACGACCGCTCCGAACCAGTTCTGCCAATGCTAGATGACCCTTGTTCGGGCGTGCCTGCCGAAGCAAATCGTCCGTCGCGAACTTCCTCTCCCAATAGGCCCGCCGTCCGGATTCCGATGCTATGAACTCCTGAAATGTCACAGGTCTGAATTTTTTCCAAATTCCGCCAGGTCCCCGGTAATCCGGAATTCCAGATTCGGTGCTAATCCCCGCGCCGGTAAAGACCACTAGTGACCGGCTATCGGCGATGTGTGCTAACAAATTCCGCCTCGCCGACGTGTTTCCCATTGGGTAATCTTGGAAGGTCATTTTCGGGCCGCAGGTGCCGTGACTTGCACAATGCGCAAGGTATTCGTCGCGCCCGGGGTGCCAAAAGGGATGCCGGCGGTAATCACGATCGAATCTCCAGCCTTCGCGAAACCATCGTGATGAGCCATTTGACAGGCGGTTTCCACCATTTTAGAGAAGTCCGTGGCATCGGGCGCTAATACCGAATGAACACCCCATACCATGGTTAGTCGCCGGGCTATGGGGATGTTGGACGTGAGACCCAGAATCGGGACCTCCGGTCTCTCCCGGGCGGCGCGTAAGGTGGTTGAGCCCGAAACCGAAAAGGTGACAATAGCGGCCGCGCCGATGGTATGTGCGACGCGCCGCGCCGCGGCGGTTATAGCGTCGGATCCCGTTGGTTCGGGGACTGCTTGGTCGGCATCAAGAATTTGGCGGTACCTTGGGTCCTGTTCCACGCGAGTAATGATGCGGTCCATCATGGTCACGGCCTCCACAGGATAGCTTCCACTGGCGGTTTCCGCCGACAACATCACTGCGTCGGCGCCGTCGTAGACAGCGGTGGCGACATCTGAGGCTTCGGCGCGGGTCGGCGCCGGCGAATTCACCATGGACTCCAGCATCTGCGTGGCGACGACGACAGGCTTGCCCTTCGCACGGGCGACGCCGATGAATTCCTTTTGCAGACCAGGAACGTCTTCGGGCGCGAGTTCTACTCCGAGGTCGCCCCGCGCTACCATGACTCCATCGGCGTAGTCGATGATTTCGCTCAGTTTGGTGATTGCCGCCGGTTTTTCAAGCTTCGCCATGAGCGCCGCCTGACGGCCGATGTGTCGGCGAGCCTCAGCCAGATCCTCGGGACGTTGAACAAACGACAGGGCAACCCAATCGACGCCCAGGCTGATGGCGAACTCGAGATCGAGCCTGTCCTTGTCAGTCAGAGCCGCTATGGGCAATGTCACATGAGGAAGATTGACACCCTTGTTGTCGGTCAAGGGACCGCCGGTCTCCACGACCGTGTCGGCGCTTTCGGCGTCGCAAGCCTTCACCCGCAGGCGAATGCGGCCGTCATCCAAGAGCAACAATGTGCCAGGCGCGAGCACTGAATAGATTTCTTTGTGAGGAAGTTGAACACGCGAGGAGCCTCCGGGCGAATCCGAGAGATCAAGACGGAACTTCCGGCCCTTCGACAATGTGACTCGCCCACCTTCGAATCGCCCGACCCGCAATTTAGGTCCTTGCAAATCGGCGAGCACAGCGACGGGGCGGTTTGATTCGCGCTCTAGTTCGCGAATGGCGTTATAGCGCGCTGCATGGTCCGAATGTTTTCCATGACTGAAATTGAGGCGGAATATGTCAACACCAGCTGCAAACAGCCGACGAATCAGTGCGTGATCGGAGCTGGTTGGCCCGAGGGTGGCGATAATCTTAGCCTTGCGGACACGACGAATCATGCCGCCTACTTTAGGGGTGCCACTCCGCCGATTCTAGCCCGCATTATACGTATAGCGTCCGCCTTCTAGGGTTGACCAGACATGATCCGATTAATTCGTTCCCGAACTAGGTTTGCTTCTTCTGTGCGGCCCATATCGATATACAGAGCGTTTAAGTTTAGTAATGGCACAACGAGACCAGGGGAATTCGGACCAGAAATCTCTTCGTCAACTGCGATGGCTTGTTCCAATAATTTCTCGGCTTCATCGAAACGCCCTTGTTTGCGGTACAAATCGCCGAGATTGTTGTAGTTGTTGATCAACTCGGTGTGGGTTTCACCATGTTCTTTCTTAATCATATTGATAGCTTCTAAGTAAACATTTTTTGCATCCAAAACTCTATCTTGTTCGTTATATAAATTAGCCAAATTACCCATTGTTATGGCGATCGATAAAGGTTGCCCCGGTTGATTTCTACGGACAATTTTTTTCTTAAGTACATTGGTGTATATCTCCTCTGCTTTCTCAAGATTTCCCTGCTTCTTATTCATCAGCGCTAAATTCTGGTAGAGCTTGTCTACATCTCTGTGGAATTCCCCGAGTTCCGCTTTTGCCAGTTCGATTGCTCTCTCGGTTGCGAGTTTCGCATTCACAAAATCGCCTTGTTGATAAAAGGTTCGAGATTCTTCGAACGCGAACTTGAGCTGCTGCGATTTCTCCCCTTGCCCCAACGTTTCAACAGACTCTTCCGCCAACGTTTCAACAGACAATTCCAAGCAAAGACCGGTCACTACAATCGCGGCGCAGTAACTGCCCAGGTCTGATCC
>JAAXGF010000128.1 GCA_012267605.1 Alphaproteobacteria bacterium
TAGATTTTTCAGTAGCATCCAGACGCGGGTTGGTGGTGCTACGAACCGCTCCAATCCACTCCGAATGTCGGAAAATTTTACAGTCTTGAAAATTTAGCAGGATAGCCTTCAATCTATTGAGGTAGATGAATTATTTTGCAATTCCGGGCTATGATTCGAGGCACCAAACGCGAATTCCACGGCGATTCTTTATCGAATGTGTCGGAATTCTTTACAGCGTCAGCTGGCACAATCTCGAGAAATTCTGTTGGAAACGATTTAACTATTTGAAAAAAAATAACAAAATGAAAATTGGCACGGATTGTGCTGCACAATATATGTAATATGTATATGTAGATTCATCAGAGCCTTAAAATTGATTTAGGCTGCAGAATCACTCACCCAGTAAAGCACCGCTTGGCAACAGGTGCGAATCCTGGTGAGAACCAAAAATTCATAGGGGGTAATGCGACGAAATGACCGCGTCACCGGTCGGTGCGTTATCGACTAGTTATTTTTTAGGGCCTCGGAACTTTTGTTCCACTGAGGCCACGGTTGACCCCATTGTGGTTGAGGCCGGACCCACAGAATTTCTTCGTGTACCGAAGGCATTCTTGCTCGACGCCGATTTCGTTCGCCAAGGTGCCAATTTATTACTCGTTAGCGCGGATGGTGCCCAACTCCTAGTTCGCGACTATTTCACGCTTTCGCGCCCTCCGGCGTTGCACACTGCGGAAGGCGCGGTCCTGCCAGCGGATTTGGTGCAAAGTCTCGCCGGTCCAGCCGCACCGGCCCAATACGCACAACTCGAGCCCCAAGCGATTGCCGCGCCGATCGGCCGCGTGGCGACCATCGACGGAACCGTGACGGCCACACGCAGCGATGGCAGTGTCGTGCAGCTGGCGGTCGACGCACCGGTTTTGCAGGGCGACGTTCTGGAAACTGGTTCGAATTCTCGCGTCGGGCTGGTTTTCAACGACGATACAACGTTCGCGCTCGGCGAAAACGCCCGCATGGTGCTCGACGAGTTTATTTACGACCCGTCAACCCACGAAGGGATTTCCGCCATATCTGTGGTGAAAGGCGTTTTCGTTTTCGTGAGCGGCCAGATTGCTGCTCACAATCCCGAAGAAATGGTTGTCAGAACCCCTACGACCGTGGTCGGCATCCGTGGGACCAAGGTTGCCGGTAAGGCCGCTGCCGAGGGTGAAAACAGCACGTTCGTCCTGCTCCCGATGAGGATGGCACGGTTGGCGCCATCGTCGTGCGTACCTTTGTTGGTGAATTGCTCATCGACGTCGCCAACGCCTCCGTCGTTGTACGGAGCGCGTTCTTGCCGCCCGAGCGAGTGCAGCTCAGCAATATCGAATTCAATTCGCTTTTTGCGTCGGTCTTGCAAGCTTTGCCGTCTTCGCCTGATGTCATTCGAGAAGACGAGTCAGGTGCGGAAAATCTTGGTTTTCTGGAGCTCAGTCCTGGCGGGATGGGGCTGATGGAAACCATGATGGGTGTCGAGGACGACGAGATTCTCGCCGGGGGTATCGCCGATGATGTGTTGGGATTGGGGTTGGACGAGGCGATTCTTGGCGGCGAGATCGTAACTGTAACGGGCGAAGATCTACAAAGCGAAGCTGATTCGGGTATCCCCGACCGTAGCGAGGAACCAGCAATTTGTGTCGATGAGGAGGGGGCCTTTTGTGCCGAGGAGGAGGTGCAAGCTCCGCCCGAAAGTTCGGGACCCGACTTCGTCATCAATGTCGCGGATGATGGAGACAACGTCATTCGCGCTGGAACTGGCGATGAGTTCTTTATCCTGGGCGATGGCAATGACGAATTTCTGGGCAGCATTGGCAGCGACACGGTGCTTGGCGGATTCGGCGACGACAGTGCGTCAGGTGGATCTGGCAATGACCTTCTTTTCGGCGATTCCGGAAGTGACGTCTTAAACGGCGACGAAGGTAACGACACACTGAGAGGTGGCGCCGATTCCGATACCCTTTTCGGCGGGGTTGGGGATGATTTTTTGAACGGGGATGGCGGTGACGATTCCCAGATCGGTGGAGAAGGCAACGACACGTTAGACGGGAGTGGGGGTGCCGATACCCTCAGTGGAGGCACGGGCAACGATTCGCTGCTCGGTGGGGGCGATAACGACTCACTTTCTGGGGATAGCGGTAACGACACTTTGGACGGTGGGGCCGGCGACGATATTGTCCAAGGGGGTGAGGGAAACGATGTTGTCGGCGGTGGCAGTGGAAACGACACGTTGCTTGGGGGGGACGGTGACGATTCGATCGTCGGCGGATCTGGCGAAGGCGACGATTTTCTTGATGGTGGCCCGGGCATTAATACTGGCGTTTATTCAAGCGCTACATTGCCGATTAGCGTCAACCTTAACAGCTTTAGCTTCTTCTTTTTTCAGTTTTTTCAGACGGGCACTACCACCGGTGACCCCGACGAAATAGGCAACGATACTCTGCGCAATATCCAAAACATCATCGGTGGTAGCGGCGACGATACGATCTTAGGCGATTTCGGGCCCAATCATCTGGCTGGCGGGCCTGGCGATGATTCAATCGACGGATCATTTGGCAACGACACGGTCGATGGTGATGGCGGCAACGATTCTTTGATGGGTGGTCAAGGCGACGATCTCGTCCGCGGCGGTGACGATGATGATTCCTTATCGGGTGGCGAGGGCAACGACACCGTCGAAGGTGATGGCGGCAACGATTCTTTGTTGGGCGGTCAAGGCGATGATCTCGTCCGCGGTGGCGACGGTGATGATTCTCTATTGGGTAGCGAAGGCAACGACATTCTCGAAGGTGGTGACGGAAATGACCTGTTCCTGGCTGGATCCGATTTGGGCGACGACACATTTTCGGGGGGCGAGGGTATTGACGTCGTAAGTTACGAGGCGTCGCCGTTCCCAGTTTTCGTCGTAAGTGGCAATCCGAGTTCTAGCGGCGATGCGCCGGTTGTCATCAATACCGGATTCGGTACCGATACCATCCTGGACGCGGAAATGGTGATCGGCAGTGCACAGACGGATTTCGTTTCTTTTACCGCGCCAAATGGCGACGAATTCGACGGTGGCGGTGGGACCGATTTGCTGTTTGGCGGCAGCCAGTCGGATAGTTTGTTCGGTGGCTCCGGGAATGATTCCATAACGGGGGGCAATGGGGTTAACCCCTCTGATTCCGATTTCCTGTCCGGTGATGACGGGGATGACTCGATTGTCGGCGATGCCGCGGGCGATCAGCTCATGGGCGGAAATGGCATCGATACCCTGTTGGGTGCGGCGGGGAACGATTCTCTTTTCGGCGGTGCCGGCGCGGACTCGCTATTCGGCGGTGATGACGGCGATACCCTTTCCGGTGGCGCCGGCGACGATACCTTGGATGGTGAGCTCGGCGACGACCTCTTATCAGGCGGCGATGACAATGACTCCCTCCTCGGCGGGGAAGGCGCAGACGAACTCAACGGCGATGCCGGCGACGACAGTTTGATGGGCGAAGCCGACGCCGACGTCTTATCGGGTGGCGATGGCAACGACACTCTCGAGGGCGGTGACGAAAATGACACGCTATCAGGGGATCTCGGCGATGACATGCTTTTCGGCCAGGCAGGCAACGACGATCTCAACGGCGACGACGGAAACGACACGCTCGAAGGTGGCGAAGGCGACGACAATCTCGACGGTGGTGAAGGCGATGGTGACGTGGCCAGCTATGCGGATGCGACGGGCTCGGTCACTGTGGACATTGAGACGGGTACGGCCACGGGGGCCGGGGTCGGCACGGATTCTCTGACTGCCATCGAAAATGCGATCGGTGGCAATTCCGGAGACACCCTGATTGGCGACGGCGAAGCCAACGATTTATTCGGCGCCGACGGCGATGATTCGCTCGAAGGGGGTGACGGTGACGATACCCTTGATGGTGGTTTGGGAAATGACTTTCTGGATGGCGGGGATGGCGACCGCGATGTTGCCAGTTTCATAAGCGCCGATGGGCCGGTCGATGTAGACCTTAGTGGAACCCTCGACCTCGCCACGGGTGCCCTTGGCAACGACACATTGGTGGGTCTCGAAGATGTCGTCGGAAGCGACTTCGCCGATACGATCACGGGTGACACTCAGCAAAACCTTTTGTTTGGGGGCGTGGGCGATGATGTGTTGTCCGGCGGTGACGACACCTCGATGGGTGATGAGATATCCGGCGGCGAAGGCGCCGATGATCTGTCCGGCGACGGCGGCGACGACACACTTCGCGGTGACGAGGGCGACGACATTCTCAGTGGTGGCGCCGGCAACGACGAGTTGATCGGCGGAGAGGGACTCGACACCGCCGTGTATGACGATCCGGTCACCATCGATCTCGACCACGGAACCGCTCAAGGGGGGGGCCGGGCGTTGGTTCCGATACCCTGTCCGAAATCGAAATAGCTCGGGGCAGCGAGATGGCCGACACCTTGATCAGCGGTGTCGCCAACGAAACCCTCGACGGACGCGGCGGTGACGATACAGCGGATTTCGGTCATACCGACGATGGTGTCGTGGTCGACCTCGCCGGAACAGTCGCCATGGGTGCGTCGATCGGAACCGATACCTTGCTCAACATCGAGATTGTTATCGGCGGGACTGGCGCTGATACCCTGATGGGTGGTGACGGTGTTGAAACGCTTCGGGGTGGGGATGGTGCGGACGAACTGCAGGGCCGGGGCGGCGACGATCATTTGTTCGGCGAGATGGACGCCGATTTGCTCCAAGGCGGCGATGGAGAGGACCGCCTTAATGGCGGCCTGGGCGATGACACGCTGTTCGGCGATGCTGGCGCCGATACCCTTAAAGGAGGCCCCGGAGACGACAGTCTCAACGGCGGCGACGGTACCGATTTCATCAGCTTGGCTGATGCCCAAACCGCCATCACCGTCGATCTATTTTTCGGCACGGCGACGGGCGACCCCACTCTTGGCGACGATCAATTCAGCCAGATCGAGAACGTCACCGCAGGAGGTTTCGACGATCTCCTGCTCGGTGGCGCCGAGGACAACGTTCTCGAAGGTGGCAATGGCAACGATACCCTTGAAGGTGGTACCGGAGACGACACCTTAGATGGCCAGAATGGCGCGCGGGACGTGGCCAGTTTCGACCGTGCCAGCGGGTCGGTCGATGTCGATCTTGGAACCAGCACTGCTACCGGAGCGACCATCGGAACCGATGTGCTGATGAACTTGGAGGACGTGATCGGCAGCGACTTCGCGGATTCGATTGCCGGCAACGGCGAGGCCAACGACCTGTCGGGTGGCAACGGTGCCGACCTCCTAAGCGGCGGGGGGAACGATGATACGCTGCGGGGCGGCGATGGCGACGATACCCTGCTGGGGGGCCCCGGCGACGACTCGCTCGAAGGAAATGCTGGCATCAATATTGCCAGCTACGCCGATGCGATTGATCCCCTGAATGTCGACATCGCCGCGCAAACGGTTACTGGTGGCGGCTCAGTCGGCACCGACTCGTTGTCCAATATCAGTGGCGCATTCGGCGGCAGCATGGACGACATGTTGGTTAGCGACGGCGGGACTAACGTTCTCGATGGGCGAGACGGAAACGACACGCTTCAGGGTGCAGGCGGCAACGATACTTTGAACGGTGGCACCGGAGCCGACACCGTGCTCTTTACGGAAACGGCCATGTCGGTGGTGGTTGATTTGGCCAATGGTACGGCGAGCGGGGCTGAGGTTGGCGATGATGTCTTGGTTGAAATCGAAGCTGTCGAGTCAGGTGATGGCGACGATCTCCTGATCGCTGGAATTGGAGGCGCGTCGCTGCTCGGCGGCGGTGGTGATGATACGCTCCGAGGTGGCGTCGGCAACGATACGCTGAACGGCGAAACTGGGAGCAACACACTCGATTTCGAGAATACCCTTAATTCAGTGACCGTCGATCTGGCCCAGTCCACCGCCAGCGGCATTGATATAGGTGTCGACACCTTGGTGAATTTCACCGGCGTTATCGGTGGTGCCGGCGCGGATTCGATCGACGGGGACGATGGCGCCAACGAACTCTTCGGTCGCGGCGCCAATGACACGCTGAATGGCGGAGTCGGCGACGATACGCTTAGCGGGGAGCTGGGCAACGACGTGCTTCAAGGCGGCATGGGCGACGACGTCATCGATGGCGGCGACGGGCTCGACACCACGAGTTACCAAGACGCAAATAGTTCGATCACCGTGGACTTAGGCGGTGGCATTGCGTTTGGCGATGCCGGGTTTGGCACTGATCAGTTGTTCTTTATTGAAAACACGACTGGCGGCACCGCCGCCGATATGCTTTTCGGCAATGATTCGCCAAATCAAATTCTTGGTGGTTCCAGCGGCGACATCATCGAAGGGCGCGGTGGCAACGACTCGCTACAGGGCGAAAACGGCGGCGATACAATTCGTGGCGAGGACGGCCTTGATACCCTCGAGGGCGGCATCGGCGCGGACGTTTTGTTCGGCGGCAGTGGTGCCGACTCATTGCTCGGAAATGACGGCAACGACACCCTCGATGGGGGTGCCGGCGACGACATCCTTGATGGCGGGGATGGTACCGACATCGTCGACTACGGCGGAGTCACCGACGCCGTCACCGTAGATTTGACGGCCGGTACTGTGGTGGGTGGCGCGTCAGTCGGAACCGACACGTTGCTGAGTATCGAAAATGTTATGGCCGGAAATGCCGCCATAGCAATCATCGGTAACGCCGACAACAACCTCCTGATTGGTGGCGACGGCAACGATACTCTATCCGGGCGAGACGGTGACGACACTCTGAGGAGCGAGGCTGGCAACGATTCCCTTCTTGGCGACGAGATGGACGACCTGCTGGAGGGTGGTGACGGTAACGACACGCTTTCCAGCGGTGGCGGTGCTGATAGCTTATTGGGTGGGGCGGACGACGACAGTTTGCTCGGTGGCGACCTTGAAGACACGTTGGAAGGTGGCGATGGGAACGACACGCTTACCGGCGATGGCGGCGCCGATAGCCTATTAGGTGGTGCCGACGACGACATTTTGAACGGCGACGGCGAGGACGATACGCTGCAGGGCGGCGGCGGCGATGATATTCTTAATGGCGGTGCTGGGGTCAACACCGCCGACTTTGGCGATGCCGATGTCGGTCATACCGTCGACCTGGCAAATACCACCGCATTCGGCGACCCGGACCTGGGCACGGATACTCTCCAACTCATTCAAAACGTCGTGGGTGGCAGTGGCGACGATACGATTATCGGAGACGGTGGACAAAATTCGCTGCAAGGCGGCGACGGCGCGGATTCCCTTACGGGCGCAGCGGAAAACGATACCCTCGAAGGTAGTATGGACAGCGATGTGCTCGAGGGAGGTGCCGGCGATGACTCCCTTGACGGTGGTATGGGCAATGACATGCTCGCCGGAGACGCAGACAACGACACCCTGGAGGGTGGCGGTGGCGATGACACTCTCGAAGGAGGACTCGGCGACGACATCCTGAACGGTGGGTCCGGCACTAATGATTTGGCCGATTACCAAGGCGTAGGCGATGCCATAACCGTGGATCTCGCATCTGGAACCGCAAGTGGCACGACCATTGGTAACGATACCCTAAATGGAATCGAACACGTCACTAGCAATATCGGCAACGACGATTTGAGCGGCGATGGGGGGAGCAATCGGATCATCGGTGGGTTGGGCAACGATAGCCTGGCTGGCCTGGGCGGCAATGATACCCTCGATGGCGGTGCGAACACCGATACCGCAGATTATTCGCTCGCGTCCGCAACCGTCTCGGTGAATTTGACTGACGGAACGGCCTCCGGGTCAGATGGCAACGACGATCTTGTTGCCGTCGAGAACGTGATCGGTGGCATGGACGATGACACCCTGATCGGCGACGCCGGACAGAATTTGCTTCAAGGTGGCGGCGGCGCAGA
>JAAXGF010000401.1 GCA_012267605.1 Alphaproteobacteria bacterium
ATCAGACCTGGGCAGTTACTAGTTCGGGAACTAAGCGCCAATTGGCTGCGCGGCGTAGTGCAGAAATGCGTGCTAGCCGCAAAATTATTAAATCGTGTTTTGAAACTGCAAGAGATTACAGGAAAGAGAATTTTTCATCAGGGATCATTGATGCAGTAAACGTACTGCCCAAGGATGAATTGGCAGAATTAGCTGAATCTTTGGTGAGTCTTTCGTCTTTGAAACACAGGATGTCTATGGATAAAGAAACAGTTGGAGGGCCCATTGATGTTGCCGTTATTTCAAAGGGAGACGGTTTTATCTGGATAAAGCGAAAGCACTATTTCGATAGGGATCGAAATCCGCATTTTTTTGATAATTATTTTTTTGATGTTAACTGATGCGATATATGAGGGTAAGCAATGCCGAATTCCAAATCGAAGCGTGAGGATGTGAGCTTGGACGAACGCCCTGAAAGCATTTATGACATTTCGGAGGACGACCTGAACACGGAATGGGCGAAGCGTGCGGCTGAGAGAGCTTTGTCGGAATACGACTCAGAATAACCAGTATAGTTAGGGTCCGAAACTTGAACTCTTGCCAATTATGGCATACACTCACCATTTGCGTCGCTTCCTCCCATGATGAGGAGAAGGATGGCGACGGTTTCGGTCGTGCAAATTTTCTTGCTACGGCTAGGGGATGAAAACGTGTTTTGCCATTTATTGAGTGGGTGATGGACATGAAGATGAAAACTATGCTCGCCTCCACCGCGGTTGTGGCGCTTGGTGTCGCCGCAGTCGCACAGGCAGCGCCCGATACAGCCGAACAAGCTGCCGGGCCCGAGGAATATCTTGAATCATTTGCTATGACCGACCCGGACAACGTGCGGAAACTCGATAATGGCGAGTATATGTTTCGCATGGGTCGGGATACCCGGTCCGGCGCCGTTTATTGGGCGCGCATGGGCAACGCCAAGCATATCATCGTTACGGTGCCAGATGCCGAGTCCCTGATGGCCAACGACGGGCCGCGCGAGGCGGTGATGACCGTGGCCGATTTGCCCAAGGGCTTCGGGGGGTGCGATTGGGACGGAACGCATACGGCCTATGTCACCATCGTGCCCGACGATTTCGCGATCGAATCGCTGACCGACGCCCGGGACCGATTCCTGCCGACTTTCGGTGCGGGCCAGATCACCTTTAACCGCTATGGCCGGGGACCGACGGTCCTGCACGCCATCGAGAATCATTTGGACCTGGCGCAGGTTTCGTCGTTGAGCCATTAAGAACTAAATCTTGCGCGAATTTCTTTGAGGGCGGGTTTTCCCGCCCTTTGTTATTTGGACGTCCTTAATCAGTTTGTGCCTTCTTTGACAGTTGTGTGGATGCATAGGTGCGATCGTTGATAATCGGCCGCGCGTAGCCTATATTCGAAGTGTAGCGGAGGGAACTTGTCATGATCAGATACGACGTGCTGGCGGTATTGGTGATCATCTTTCTCTGGGCCGCGCTTCCTGGCGGCGTGTCCCACGGGGAAATCCGCGTTCCAGAAGTGATCCCACCTGCCGAACCACCCGTGGTCGCCAACGTTGTCGATGGCCGAATCATTCACGTCACCCACCGCTCGCCCACAGACGTTCCGTTCGGACAGACGCGCACGCTGTCAGACGCTGTCGGCTCTTTCTTCGCCGATTCGCCGTTCGCCCGTCCTTCGGAATCCTTCGCGAATTGATCGCCTAATTGGCGCCCGCCAGGGGCGCCCATACCTTCACAATCAATCGAGCGTTCCCACGAATCATTACCCGTCGGCGCTACCGCATATGGTGAAGCCCGATGATCCGACACTCGTAAAATCCGTTCCCAGCAAAGAGTAGCGCCCGCAATTCGGAGGTGGCGAATGCTGCAGCTAAGGCGTGGGGCGAGGTACGCAAGGTAAAACGGCCACACATGGTTTGTACGTTTGATCCTTATCGCCGATTGGAAGCCCAAAAAACGGATGGATCAAACGGTACCGCGGCGGATAAGCCGTCCGTCCGGCAATGTGAAAAGCGCACCGACATCGTCGAATCCTTCGACGCAGGCCATTGCCTCGTCGGGTGACATGGCGTACAGCCCGGTCGACAGCGCATCTGCCGTGGTGGCGTCTGGTGCGAGCACGGAAACCGCGAGGTAATGATTGGCACACCGTCCGGTACGTGGGTCGAACAGGTGGTGGTGGCGGGAATCGAAGCGTGTGCCATAGCCGCCAGACGTGGCCAAGGCGCGATCGGCCAGCGGTAGGGTCTGGGTGATCCGCGCGGGATCTATTGGATCGCGCAGGCCCACGCGCCACGGCCGACCGTCAGCGTGGGTACCAAGCACCCGGGTTTCACCCATGTCCACGTAAACTTGGGAAATCCCATGGCGCCGCAGCACCTCCGTCACCCGATCGGTGATGTAGCCTTGGGCGATACCATTGAGGGTAACGGCCATGCCCGGAGAGCCGAGGGAAATCGCGCGTCCGCCCACCCGGACCGCCGACTGGCCCACCAGTGCGCGGGTTGCTTCCAACGCCGCGGGATCGGGGCCTATACCGTCCCCGGCGCCGTCAAAGAAGTGCTCCGCGTAAAGGTTCCACAGGGGTTGAACAGTGATGTCGAAGGCACCTCCGGTCTCCCGCCCGAAGTCCAAGGCGCGGGACACCACCGCGGTCAGGTCTGGTGGCGCCGACGTCAATCCCCCCTCGCGATTAAGGCGCGATAGCGCCGAGTTCTTGTGGTGGAGGCTGAACAGGTCCTCGAGGCGGGCGATTTCCGCCCGGCAGTCGGCGAGCGCTCGTCGTGCCGCGTCACCGTCAGGATGATAGAGGGTGATCGCCGCCGTGGCGCACAGTGCCGTGCCGACCCATCGGGTGGCTGCTGCAGGCCGCGATCCGAACCCGACGACGGGCACGGCGGCGGCGATGGCGAGAAAGCGTCGGCGGCTGAACTTCATCGCAAGCGAAATCCTCTGATCCAGTTGATCACACCGGTGATACCAAGGATCACGAGGCACACAGCAGCGGCATCCATCAAGTAGGGGCCGAAACTGCCCAAAATTCGGCCCGAGTGAATATCGAGCAGAACCCGGCCCAAGGGAAGGCCCTGGCCGCGATACGCGGTCAGAACACGTTCGCGGATGGGCTCGGGCAGCGGCGCGGGGCGGGACCATTCAGCCTCGTTGTCAGCGGCTTCCCAGGAAACAAACTCCCCATCCGATCGAAATCGGCCAGCCGCCGTTTGAAGCATGATGAATTTTCCGGGATTGTGACCGATCGCGGAAACCGTGCCGGGCAGGCTTTCCATTCCCATGCGTTCGATCAGCTCACCTTCGCCAGTGAACAACAGCACCTCGGAATCAGTTGCGAATGCGACGATTTCACCCATGGCCACTGCGCCCTTGGCTTCGCCGACATCTTCGGCGACTTGCTGTCCGTCCAAGAAGAGATGACCATCGACCCAGGTGACCCAACCACCCCCTGTCGCGAAACCAACTGGGTCGCTATCAGGCGCCACGCCGTACCAGTCCAGAATCCATTCGTTGGTCACCACGCTCCGATCCAGACCAAGGGTCTCGGTGTGGTTCAACAGCAATCCAGTGGCTGCGATCAGAGCGATAAGCACAAGCGCGGTTAGTCCAAGGCGCCGATGCCAAGACAACGCCCGGTACCGGCGCCGATTTCCATCCCTATTCATTTTTGGCCATTGCGAATTCGTGGAGATAAAGCGCAAGGGCGCCCAAATTAGTCAAGGCGTTCACCGAAAGGGTGGCGCCCGAGATGCCGTCAATGCTTTTGTTCAGGCGCTTTCCATCGCTCAAGCGAACCCCCTTGAACTGGTCGGTGAAAAATGCATGCCGCACCTCCCAGCCATGGGATTCACGGTAAATCAACACTTTGATTCGTTCAAGGCTGCCGCCGTCGACAACCAATCCCGTGGTGATCGGTTTGACTTTGCCAATCTCTTCTAAGATCCAGGCGGTTCTGTCACCGCGCCGCCAGTAGCGGACCCGCAACAATTTGTAAGTCCGCTTCATGATTTCATTTATTCGTTCGCGCATCCCTTTCTTGACCCACAAGGTCTTCGATTTCGGCACATCGCCGGCGAATGCTTCGGACAAAAAATCTTCCCGCGATTGATACACGTCTTCCGACAATGCCGGCGGAACCAGAAACAGCCACGAAATGAGGACCGCGAGGCCCAGCCGAGGCCCGCGACCGCCCACGGTTCGCAGCCAGGAAAACGCGGAGACGGGCGTGGGTTTCCCCACGCCCGACCCTTCTCGACCAGACACCGTAATGCGTGCGAATGCTGCTGTCACTTTGTCAAAACTGATAGCCGATTCCCAGGTTGAGACGATCGTCTTCCTCTCCACCTTATCCGCCACCTTGGCGTCGATCCTCGAATTGGTAGTCTACCCAGACTTCCGCAACTCGGCACGCGTTTCGGCTAATGTGACGATTTTCCGGCCCGGAAAGTGGCGGATTTCCGGGCTTTGCTTCTCCAGAACGGCGTGTAGTGCCGACCTACCCCCTTGATCTGGCTGGCAAAGCACCGGACGCTTTGC
>JAAXGF010000347.1 GCA_012267605.1 Alphaproteobacteria bacterium
AAGCCCCAGAGCGGTGAACGCGAAGACTTTTGACGCCCCACAGCGACCCTATGAAACGACTGAGTGATACACCGTAGATTTCTGGGAGAAAGTTTGAACGAATCTTTGCCCACCTGGTTGCGTTCTAAGTTTTCAAAGCGGAATCGTCCTCCTCGGGAGTCAAAGTTGTAAGTGCCAATGCGTGAATGTCGCTGGCAATATCCGCCGCCAAGGCCCGATAGACCATGCGTTGACGGGCGACCTTAGTCATTCCTCGAAAGCGGCTCGAAACTACGGATACCCGAAAATGGGTTTCACCCTTGGGACGGGCACCGACGTGGCCCACGTGCTGATCCGATTCGTCAGTGATTTCAAGCCGGTCAGGTTCCAACGCCGTGTTGAGTTTCGATCTGATGGTGTGTGCGACACCCATGAGGTATCTCCTCGCCAGTCGGGGATGCGGAGAACTACCTGGCGATTAAAATCTCGTGCCTATCCGCGGGCGATTTCGACGGCGACGAATCGTTGATCTCCCTCCCGGTCGACTAGCAAAAGCACCGTCTTGCGTTGGGCTCGGTTTGCGGCCGCGACCTTGTCGATCACATCGGTGGGTTCCTCGACTTCCTCCAGCCCTACCTCAAGGATGACGTCGCCGGGACGAATGCCTTGGCTCGCCGCGGCGCTGGACGGATCGAGATCGGTGACCAGGACTCCGGTAATTCCATCGTCTATTCCGAAACGCTGACGCAGATCGGGCGTGATCGACGACAAGCGCATTCCAAGAGATTCCGCTTCATCGGACTCGACAGGTGCTCCCGATTCCACCGCTGCCACTTCCGGTTCATCTTCGTCCAATTCACCAACCGCGACATCGAGTTTCACACGACGGCCTCTACGCAGAACTTGCACGGGAACAGTCTTGCCGATCTCGGTGGCCGCGACGGTACGCGGCAATTCGCGCATTGATCCGATGTCTTTTCCGTCGAACGTCATGATCACGTCGCCGATTTCTATACCCGCCTTCGCTGCCGGACTGTTTGGAACCACGTCGGCCACTAGGGCACCGTCCGCCTCCGCCAAACCGAGACTTTCGGCGATATCGTCTGTGACCGTTTGAATGCGCACGCCAAGCCAACCGCGCCGTGTGCGTCCGAATGATCGCAGTTGTTCAATAACTGGTTCTGCCAAGGTGGACGGCACGGAGAAGCCAATGCCGACGCTGCCGCCGGATGGCGAGAATATTGCCGTATTTACGCCGATGACTTCGCCGTCGAGATTGAACAGTGGACCGCCAGAATTCCCCCGATTGATAGGGGCATCGGTTTGTAGAAAATCGTCGTACGGACCGGCGCGAATGTCACGACCACGTGCCGAGATAATTCCTGCAGTTACCGTATTTCCTAAGCCGAATGGATTGCCGATGGCTAATACCCGATCGCCCACCCGCACACCGTCGGAATCGCCGAACGGAACGGCGGAAAGCGGACGCCCCGCCTTGACCTTCAACAACGCCAAGTCGGTTTTCGGATCACGGCCGACGACCTCCGCCGGAAGCCGGCGATCATCGTGAAGAACAACTGTAATCTCGTCGGCCTCCTCGATAACATGGTTGTTGGTCACGACGAATCCGGTTTGGCTAATAATAAAGCCCGAACCCAAGGAGGTAACCCGCCGCGATTTCGGCCCATTCTCACCCTTTCGTCGGCGCTCGAAGAAATCTCGAAACAAGTCCTCAAAAGGGGATCCCGGTGGGAACTGCGGCGTCATTTCGGCCATTGGGCTTTCGGTCGTCTGGGTTGTGGAGATGTTGACCACCGAGGGCATCAGCCGTTCGGCTAAGTCGGCATAACTGGCCGGCTCTTCATGTGCCAGGGCGCGGCCAGGCAATGATACAGACAGGGAAGCCACTGTTGTCGCGACGACGAATGCGGTGGCAACGCGAATTAGCTGTGTCGGCCGGCCGATTACCTTACGGCGCTCTCGTGCAACCCGGGCGAAGTGTCGTGATTTCAAGATTCGTTCTCCCTTACAGGGGACATTGAATGATCCAAGTGCGCAACTCTACTTGTGCCGGCAATGCATATGTGAGCAGTCTCACTACGACATCAAGGATCTGCCGAGGATATCTCCAGATTCGGCTGCAGTATGATGGTCCTCGCCTTCACCTCGCCTGACTTGGGGGGCAGTGTTTCTCTTTCACCTACCCTTTTCCATGTAAAGTTTCAACAGCCCCTCGCGCGATGCCGGGCAAACCCCCCTTTCTGTGATCAATCCAGTGACCAATCGTGCTGGCGTGATGTCAAATCCCGGATTGAGTGCGGACGTTCGTTCCGGCGTTAATCGGACCGTGCAGATATTGCCATCGTTGGTGCGGCCGGTAACCTGTGTCACTTCGCCCTCGTTCCGATGTTCTATGGGGATTTAGGGTTCCTGGCCAGACCAGTCGATGGATGCATAGGGCGCGGCAACGTAAAAAGGTATGTCGTTATCCTCCGCCGCCAAGGCCTTGAGATAGGTGCCAATCTTGTTGCACACGTCACCGTCGGCTGTCGTACGGTCGGTTCCGACCAGGCACATGTCGACCTGTCCGTGCTGCATGAGGTGGCCGCCGGCGTTGTCCACCACGACCGTATGCGGCACGCCATGTTGGCCTAGTTCCCATGCTGTTAGCCCCGCGCCCTGATTTCGTGGCCTTGTTTCGTCGACCCAAACGTGGATCGGGACACCACGGTCGTGGGCCAAATAAACTCCGGCCAGTGCCGTTCCCCAATCCACAGTCGCCAGCCATCCTGCGTTGCAGTGGGTCAATACTTGGATTGGCGTGGCGTCGCCCCTCGTCTTCCAACATTCCGTGATTAGCCGCGCGCCATGCTTGGCGATAGCCAGGCAACCCGCGACGTCATCTGCACAGATACGGGCCGCCGCTGCGTAGGCTGTCGTGCTGCGTTTCTCAGCCGAAGCCGGGCCCACGGTTTTGACCATTCGGTCAAGGGCCCATGCAAGATTGACTGCCGTTGGACGTGTCTCGGCCAAAGCTTTGATCGCTGCGTTCAGTTGGGTGTCGGAGGCGTCATGGCGCAACGCAAGGCAAACGCCATATGCTGCAGTCGCACCGATCAATGGTGCACCACGTACTCGCATGGAGCGGATGGCCTCGGCCGCATCGTCGAGGCTGCGGAGGCGTCGGGTGACGAAGGCGTGGGGAAGCGCTGTCTGATCAATAATGTCTATTGACCATCCGTCCTCGGCAAGCGCGATCGTGCGATATTGCCGGCCTTCGACCTTCACCGCGCTGTCCTCTTCATGCGCGTTTCATTTTTGCCGCGCTAGTCACCCTCAAATGAGCACAGGGAAAAAATCTTGTAACCCTGAAGTTCGAGGCGTTCACGGCCGCCGAGATCTGGCAGGTCGACGATGAAGCAACATTCCAAAATATTGCCACCCGATTTTTCTACCAGTCGAATGGCTGCCTCAGCTGTTCCGCCGGTGGCGAGCAAATCGTCGACTATGAGCACGTCTTCGTCCGGCGCGATGTCGCCGCTATGCATTTCCACCGTGTCAATGCCGTATTCAAGCTCGTACTCGTGTTCAATGGTATCGCCCGGCAATTTCCCCTTTTTTCGCACGGGAACAAAGCCAACGCCGAGCGCGTACGCCAATACCGGACCGAGAATGAAGCCGCGTGCCTCGATGCCGACAACCTTGTCCACGGGGACGCCTGTATAATGATTAATCATTTCATGGATGGTGACGCGAAAACCTTTGCCATCCTTCAGCAAGCTCGTGATATCGCGAAACATCACGCCGGTCCGCGGAAAATTCGTAATCGTGCGTATCAGGGATTTTATCGGCATATCTGCCTCCAATTTTCGATCGGCGCCCTTTGGCCGTACAAACGTCGGGCATCGACTCTATTAGTGAATGTAATCAATTTCGCAGTACCCGCCCGGCCACCGCGTCAAGTCGAGCAACCAGGTCACGATCGCGGGCATCCGGTGGTGTGATCACCGCACTGTCCAATGCTGTCCGACAAGCGCAGTGGTCCTCCCGGACGACTATGGGTCGGGCTGCCCGCCGAATCAACGTTCTGGCCTTTTCGGCGTTTTTGCTTAACACGGCAACAACGTTCTCCACCGATACCGCGTCGTGTCCGGGATGCCAGCAATCATAATCGGTCACCATGGCCACTGTTGCGTAGCAGATTTCTGCTTCGCGGGCCAACCTCGCCTCGGGCATGTTGGTCATGCCGATCACGTCGCCGCGGCCGTCCCGGTAGCCGTCCGACTCCGCTCGGGTGGAGAATTGCGGGCCCTCGACGGCAACGTATGTGCCGCTGCGAATCAGATCGATTCCCGTCGCCGCACTCGCGAGGCTGGCACCGAGACCATTGCAAACTGGTTGGGCCAAGGATACGTGGGCCACGACGCCGGCGCCAAAGAATGATCGTTGCCGCGCTACGGTTTTGTCGATGAACTGGTCGACGATAACGAATGTTCCAGGGCTCAAATCCTCGCGCAAAGATCCTACCGCGCTCAATGATACGATATCGGTCACGCCGACACGTTTAAGCGCGTCAATATTTGCTCGGTAATTGATCTCGCTGGGGCCGATACGATGGCCGCGACCGTGCCGGGGTAGGAACACCAGTTCTTGCCCGTCCAGTTCACCGTGGAGAAGAGCATCGGATGGTTCACCGAACGGCGATTCCACCGTACGCCAACGCGCCTTGCGAAGCCCCTCGATAGCGTAAATTCCGCTACCGCCAACCACCGCCAATAGCCTGTCGTGAGAATTAGATGTGTCCGAGATCGCCGGACCTCCCGGTGTTGGCGGTCTCCTCGGCAATTACCTTAGAGATAAGGCGAGGGCTCATACCTTGTCGCCCGGAAATTTTGCGTCAGTGGAGACGCGCCCAAACCAATCGTTTCGACGCGATGAACAATGCGGTCAAGACGAGAAGGAACAGAAAGGACTTAATTCCGAGCCGTTTGCGGTCTTCCAACTTCGGGTCCGCTGCCCAATGAAGAAACATGACAACGTCGTTCGACATTTGCTCGACCGAAGCCTCGGTACCGTCCTCGTATTCCACCAACTCCTCAAACAGTGGCGGCGGCATTGCGATTTGGCCGCCCGGGAAGAAGCCGTTGTAGTACATGCCGTCGGCCAGGGTCACGTGCTCGGGTGGCTCGTCCTCATAACCGACAAGGATGGCGTGCAGATAATCTGGACCGTTCGCTCTCGCCTTGGTGATCAATGACAAATCCGGCGGCAGAGCCCCGTTGTTCGCCGAACGAGCGGATTGTTCGTTTTCGAAAGGGGCGGGGAACATATCGGACAGCCTGGCGGCGCGGTCGAACATCTCCCCGTCCTCGTCGGGTCCGTCCGAGACCTCGTACTCGGCGGCGATCGCTTTGGCCTCTGCTTCGCTCAGCCCCATTTCGATCAAGTTACGAAAGGCGATGTACTTCAATCCGTGGCAGCCGGCGCAAACCTCCCGGTAAACCTGCAACCCACGACGCAGTCCATCGCGGTCAAAACTGCCAAACCAACCGTTGAACGACCACGGTTGGGCCGGCGGCTCGGCGCCCGCCGAAGCCGCCGAGGCCGGGGTTACAGCAAAATGAACTGAGAATAGCGCGGCGAGACAAAATGCGCTGATCGCCAGGCCTTTGGCTCGGAGGTTCACGTTCATGACGATCCTCCCTTGTCCGCCCCGGGATTGAGCACCGATTTGGCAATGCTTTCCGGCAGTTTCCTGGGCCGTTCGAATAGGCCGATCAACGGAAGGATAATGAGGAAGTGGGCGAAGTAGTACGCCGTGGCCGCCCTTCCGATGATGATGAACTTGCCCTCTGGTGGGTTGGCTCCCACCCATCCGAGAATAAAGCCGTCGATCACGATGAGCCAAAATACCTGCTTGTAGATCGGTCGGAATGTAGCCGAGCGCACCCGGGACATATCGAGCCAGGGCAATAGGAAGAGAATACCGATCGACCCGAACATGGCGATTACGCCCAGCAGCTTGTCCGGAATCGCCCGGAGAATGGCGTAAAACGGCAGGAAGTACCATTCGGGTACGATATGCGGCGGCGTCAGCAACGGGTTGGCCGGTGTATAATTGTCGGGATGGCCGAGGAGATCGGGGTTGAAGAACACGAAATAAGCGAACACCAGGAGGAAAATCCCCAAACCGGCCAAGTCCTTGACGGTGTAGTAGGGGTG
>JAAXGF010000213.1 GCA_012267605.1 Alphaproteobacteria bacterium
GCAAAGCGTCCGGTGCTTTGCCAGCCAGATCAAGGGGGTAGGTCGGCACTACACGCCGTTCTGGAGAAGCAAAGCCCGGAAATCCGCCACTTTCCGGGCCGGAAAATCGTCACATTAGCCGAAACGCGTGCCGAGTTGCGGAAGTCGGGCTATCGAACACCCGCGCCACTTCTTTCGGTCCCGCATTGGCTTAACCCCTTGACCACCGGAAATGCGGCATCCAAGGTAAGAGAAATCGAGATTATCGATGTTCTGTACAGGCAGCAGAAAGCAATAGGGCCAAAGCCCGCCGATCTGATCGCAATCAATTTCTTCCGGCGCCGGAAACGGACGGTCATCCCGCAACCTCTGCCAATAGGCGAATAGCCGTTCGGTTTTGCGGCGATCTTTTCCCCGGTCTACGGGCTGTTCGCCTTCCTCGTGGTTGTCGGCGGCGCAATCTTGAACAAGATCGACCGGAGACGTGTCGCTGGCGACCAAATAAACCTCCTGTGTCCGAACCATTTCCCCTTCAAGACCTGGGGTCGCGCCAAGGGGCATGTGGATTCGGTATTCGGATCGCATTCTTCCGCAAATGTGTTAATGACTTATGTAATTAGAAAAAGGTCCGGTTTCGGTTCCAAGGGATTTCCTGAGCCTTGGGCAGTGGGCGCCAATTTTGGTCTGACGCCGGCTCGATAGCTCGGGAAGCCTCCGGTTTGAGCCGATTTTGCCCTTCATCTTTTGCGATGCGGCCTTAGATATTGGTTGAGGCGATTGAGGACCGGTTTCTGGCATCGGGGCCACCGATATGAATAAATGGTTGTTTCTCATGGTCTTGATGGGCTCATTCATTCATGTTCCGACGAACGCTTCTCGGGCCCAAGCGGTGTTGAATTGCGGCGGGGAATCCGCGTTCGCGCAAATGGGCGCTTGGCTGACGACAGGCACCAATTTCATTCTGATCAATCTCGATCCGGCAAAGCGTGCCATCGTTTGTCGCGTCGGTTTCCAACCCTTCGCGGTCGACGCAATTTGGCAGGCAACTCAAATTCCCAAAAGCGATATTCGCCGGGCCGTGAGTGAACTTGAGGCAATGAACCTCGTTCGCCTTCGCGGCGATGTCATCTCGCCGTTGAACCGCAGGGCGGCAAATGGAATGCGCGAATGGGCCGACCGTTGGTGTACGGGTGATGCCCGATGCGGTGCTCAATGATTGTCACACCCATGCATCGCCGTTTTTGCGGCCGTCTCGTGAGGTACCGAAATCGTCGCCTACCCCTCACCGCCAGTCGAGCGTTAGGGTGTTGTCCGCCGCCAGTTCGGCCCGGGTTCCGAACCTCTTGCTCTCTCGGGTCAAAATATCTCGTAGCCATGCGGCGTCCGTTCGCGATACGTGATTTAGTCGCAGCCGCCGAATCTGAAGCGGCGTCATTTCGAAGCGGACAAGCCTTCCATTCGAAGGGTCGATGACGGGCAAGTACATCAGGGTAAGATCGTCGCGGAATGTCTCGTAGCCGCTAATTCCTTCATAATCATTGAGGAAATCACCGCAGCCGTAAATTATCGGTTTGCCTCGGTAGACCTCGATACCCTTCACATGATGAGAAGAATGACCGTGAACGACATCGACCCCGGCTTCGTCGATCAGCGCGCGCGCGAAAACCGTCTGATCAAGGGGTATTTCATACCCCCAATTGCCGCCCCAATGAATTGACACGACGACGATGTCCTGGGGTCGTCTTATCGCGCGCACGCGTTTTGCGATACGATCGACAGTTCGGGCGCTGAGGTCCTTGATCACGACCACCCCGGGCCGTTTCTCGTCCGCGGCCCAAGCCTCGGGAATCCCGCTCGTCACCGACCCGAGAGAAATTACGATCACACGTCCCTTGCCGAAAACATCGATGACCGCCGGCGCCTCGGCCTGAGCGATGTTGTGGCCCGCGCCGACGCCCTTGAGCCCGGCTTTCTCAAGCCTTTCCAGTGTCTCCACCAAACCGGGCATCCCCCAATCGGCAACGTGGTTGTTGGCGAGCACGAAACAATCGATGTCGGTCGCCTTCAGACAAGGGACGTTCGCCGGGTTCATTTTGTAATTGATGCCTTTCGGCTCGCAATTTCGGCTCGTCGTTATGCTGGTCTCAAGGTTGACGATCCGCACATCCGACCGCGCGCGCCGCAGCGCCGAAAGGGCGTCTCCCCACACGCAGCCGAAATCCACCGGCCGAGAAATGGGGCCGTTCACCTCTTCCGCGAGCCTCACATACCCTACGGCGGAGGTCACGCACGGCTCGCAGAGACGAGGGTCGCCCGGAAACGGAAGCACTTGGTCGATGCCGCGTCCCGTCATCACGTCGCCGCACAGGAATAACTTGATCAGGCCCGATTCTCCGGCACGTTCACCAACAGTTTTCCCAAACCGTGTCAAGGCCATTCCCGGTCGCGACGAAAGAAGGCCAAGGGCAGCAACGCCCGAAATTTTCAGAAAGCTTCGCCTGCCCAACCTGGGATGACCTGGCCGGCGGTGCGGGTGGCCGTTTGAGCTGCTCTGTTGCATGGTCAACTTCCCGGACCCTTCACATTAGAATCTCAGTGCCTCATCGACGTTATGAATTAGCCCGACTTCCGCAACTC
>JAAXGF010000183.1 GCA_012267605.1 Alphaproteobacteria bacterium
GCAAAGCGTCCGGTGCTTTGCCAGCCAGATCAAGGGGGTAGGTCGGCACTACACGCCGTTCTGGAGAAGCAAAGCCCGGAAATCCGCCACTTTCCGGGCCGGAAAATCGTCACATTAGCCGAAACGCGTGCCGAGTTGCGGAAGTCGGGCTTGGTCAGGCCGAGAAACTTCTCGATCTCTTTCAGGCTTCGCGGGCGGCGGTCCCAGGCGCCGCAAGCCTCCGGCCCCGCGCCGGTGATGACCGAAGAAGCGCTTTCGGGCCTGCGGTGACCGGCGTCCGGGTCGGGATAGAGGTGGACGACGCGGCAGTGCGTACAGCGCTGACCCGGCTGATCGACACCGTCGACGACATCAGGGGGTTTCTCGATCGGCCCTCGATGCGGAAATGGCACGGGCCTGGAGTTGTCACACGGGCATCGAACCTGCGGAACTTCCTCAGGTTCCTGTACGCAACCGGTCGGACTCGACTGAACCTCGCCCTCTTCGTTCCCCGTGTTGTGAGACGGGCTTCGCCCTGTCACGTCACCTCTCTCCCGGCGAGGTATGGCAACTGATCAACGCGGTTTACGACGACAACGCGCTCGGGCGCCGCAACCGCGCGATGCTACTGCTGATGGCGCAGCTCGGGCTGCGGCCCAAGGAGGTGGTCGCGATACGGCTCGACGACATCAACTGGGCGGCGGGGGAAATCGTCGTCCGCGGCAAGGGTGGGCACCACGACCGCATGCCGCTTCCCGCAGACGTGGGAGAGGCGATCGTCGCATGACCAATCCGATAACCAGGGGCCGGCAATTCAGGCTCAATCCGGAATCGGAATGGACCCGGACGTCGGTGCCGCACCTGCGCATCGTCGACGACGGTCTATGGGAGCGGACGCGGATGAGGCTCAAGGAGCGCACGCCGAGGCCATCCATGGCTCCCGTGGCGCGTCGCGCCAAGCCGCCTCACAACATCCAACCGCTGACCGGGTTGATCCGTTGCGGCCGGTGCGGCGGATTGGCGAACGTGGCCGACCGGAGGCGGTACGTCTGTGCCGATACCCGCTTCACCAAGGCGTGCAAGAACACTCGGGGCGTGAGCATCGCGGCGTTGACTGGACGCGTGTTCCGGGATTTGCGGGAAGCCCTGAGGGGTGAGCCGGACTTGTTGGCCGCTGTTACCGCTTTGGTCGCGCGGGATCGGCAGAAACAAGATGAGTTGAGACGCTCCCGGACCAATCTGAACAACCGCATCGGGAGGTTGTTGAAACTGGTCGAGCACGGCCTTGTCACGGACCGGGCCTTCGAGAGGATGCGGAAACTGGAAACCGAGCTGTCCAAGGTCGAGGATGCCCTGAGAACCGTTCCGCCCCCACCGGCGTCCGAGCGCGAAGTCCGCCGCGATATTTCCCTGGGCCTTGGGCTGATGGAAGATCAATTCAATGAGAAGTCGCGAATTCCGTTCCTGCGGCAAGCCTTTAAGCTTGTAATAGAGCGCGTCACACTCATGCCCTTGGCGGACAAGGCAAAAGGGTCGACGATTGCCGTCGGCGTACGGCGCGAAGGATGGCCCGCGCTTTGGTTTCTTCTCACCGAAGCCAAGAGGAACACCCGCCCGCGTGGAGGATGACCGCGGTTTATCTGGAGATTGCCGCACCGCCCGCCATGAAGGCCGTGAAAGCGTAGCCATCATTGCCGTGTGTCCCACCGTTGCCGTTTGCTGGCTTGGCATCGTCAAGCGTCTCAAGCCGCTTGACGAACGCATCAGACCGCCTTCCCCCGCACCCATCCGAAGATGCTGGCGTGCAAGTGAAGTTCATCCTTGCGGGCACGGTCGGTCATGCCGCGTAGATAAGCGCCGGGACGACGCACCGGTTCCTCCGCGTCGGGGCACATCTTCCGGTCGATCAGCATGACGCAGATCGCCGCAGATCTTCGGCCCATGACGGTCACGGCCACCCACCAGACTTGCGGGCCGATGCCGAGTTGCGGACACAAGTTCTCCGCCGCGTCCTCGATCTCTGCCCAATCCGGCTGATCGGTTTCCGCCGTCCTGTTGGCCTGCGACACGGCGGCTAGCAATCTCGGTCCTGCGGTTTCCACGACGTTCAGCGGGCTGAGATGCCGGGTCCCAGTGTCAGGTTTCCACAATCCGCCTTGTTCCGACCGACCGGGAGGCAGACCCGGATCATTGGCCGGGGCGCCGCTGTGATTGCTTCCATCTCCCCGCGCCCCCCCAATCCGCGAGCGTTGTCCGTGTCCAGCTTTGGGTTTTGGGCTTTCTACGGAATATCTGTTGCCATCGTTGTGTTCGGAAGCGGCACCGGTCGCCAATTCACGGTTCTTTTGGCCTTTGCCTTCGGTCCTGGCCTCGATCCGCATGAGGTTTTGCGCGTCGGCCTCAAAATTGGCCGGAGGCACTTCGTTTTGCGGTTCTCGCCGGCTCCCTGCGGCACAACGGTCCTCCCTGGCGGCTTCCATTTCGCTCCCAATGGCCCTGAACCCCTCATTTTCCCTGCCGTCAACCATTTTAATGGATGAATTCGCGCCGCAAGGCGCGTCCGCCTCTCCGCCGCAGGCGGTACTTTGTCCCCAACGTTGGGTACTAGTAACCGATTTATCGGTTTGTTTTTTAGTTTGTAATTTATATGGGAGGAAGTTTTGTTCCCCCTGGGGGGAAGTTTTCACATCCCGTCCACTATTTTCTTCACGGCTTTCGCTTCGTTCAATAAGGGTTTCCAATTCACCGGAGAGCAACTGGGGCCTGGCGGTCAGCTCTCTCAAAGCGGCCAGGGGCGTATCGGAACGGACTGCTTCTTTGACGATAACCGTCTTTTCGCTCCATGCTTCGTCTTCGAGGTCGATCAGGCCTTCCTTGACGGCGCGGGCGAGCATGGCACGGACCGTTCTGCGGAGGGCGGAGGCGCTCCGCCAGGTTCTTTCTTGTTCCAGTTCCTCGGCCTTCCTGCGACGGTCGGCTTCGAGCAGTTCCGACGCCATGGCGCCGAGGGGGGAAAGGTCGGCTCCGTAGGCCTCGATAATATACCCGTACTCGTCCCGTTTTCCCCAGCGCGCGTGATTGGCGGAATCGTTCCAGGTCAACAACTGGGCGTCCCCGAGGGCGTTCTCGACATTGCGGGCCTGTCGGCGGCAAACACCGATTTCTTTGGCCATCGCCTTCACGGATAACCAGGTGATGGGCTTTTGGCCAGGCTCCCAATCCTGGTCCCATGTCTTGAGGATCAGGAACACGAGAAGATCGGTCTGGGAGCGGTTCAGTCCCAACCAATCGCGGTTGTCTTTGACCAGCTCGATAAGCCTGAATCGTGTCAGGCCGTCCGGTAGGCCGTTGAACGTTTGCCCGGTCTCGCGGGCTTTAACGTCGGCGTCCGTGTAGGCGCGGGAGCCGCGGAACGCGGCGTTGAGCGCGTGTAGCATTTGTCCCTCCGCAGGGGAGGTCACGCTATCGCTATCGGGAAGAAGGGCGACGGGGAGGGACCGCACAACGGCTTTTACCGTTGACACGCGCCGCCGTTCGCCGTAGAAGTGACTTCAGGAATCTTTCTACGGATATCGGCGGTCGCTCTGGGTCCCTCCCCGAGCGGCCTTTTTTTATCCAATCAGATCGTCTGCGTGACGGTTGTCCCCGAATTTAGGCTTCCTATTACCGCCGTGAAGTGCTACATGGATACTAGATTCAGCGATGGATACTGGCGGAGGGAGGGGGATTCGAACCCCCGAAGCGGATGTTAACCACTTAACGGTTTAGCAAACCGCCGCCTTCGACCACTCGGCCATCCCTCCCCTTGCCAAACACCCGCGATCATCATATGCGCACGCCTGATCTGTCAACGTTCTCGCTTAGCTCCAAGTTTCGCCTCAACAACGTCTTGGTCCCGTTTACTTTTCCTGGCCCACCATTCTCAGTATCGCCGGATGAGCCGCGTATACGGCGTCGGCCACCTCATCGTAATAGCGCAGGTTTTGCTCGATCCAGTCGAGATCAATGAGCAAGATCGCGGCCACTGCTATGGTCTCGATACCCGCGAAATAGGTACCCTGAGTGTTGGGATAGGTCCCCCCCTCGATGGTTTTGAACTCGTAGATTCGCCATCCGGATCGGTCCTCGAAGTTATCGAAATCACCGTCGTCCACGGGAACCAGCTTAATGAACTGCCCTTGCAAATCCGCCTTGCGGGTGAATTCCGAATTCAATCCACCGACGTAAAGGAGACATTGGGCATCAGCCCCATCGACGATCTTGTTAATTGCCCGGGCGCCATCGACTGCCAGGGTGGGGACTTGGGCGTAATCCGGATCGGTTTGGGTGAGCGCCCGCCAAGTGACGGCGTGGGAAGACCCCTTCGATCCGATGAGGATCGTAAAATCTTCGGGATTGCTCTCCAGATCGCCGACATCGTCGATACCCGCGTCCCGATTACAAAACAGATGGACGTATTCGTCGTAAAGGTATCCGGCGAATTCCACGTCCAGCTGGGCTTCCGGATTATCTTGCTTGAAGATGTGGTAGGTGTCCGCCTGAACCACGACCGCGTCGCATTCACTCTCCCGAATGCGTTGGAGGTTGTCTACTGATCCCGCGGTTTCGATCACCTGCACCTCGATCTCGGAATCTTCGAGTTCGTGGGCGATCTTTAATCCCGCGCCGTGGTGGCTGCTATCCTTGTTCCCCGTGCAAATGCGAAATTCGGTGTCCGCCCGAGCGCTGGTCAACCCCCATGCGCAACTCGAGATCGCGGCTACGATTATCATGATCACACGCATGGGGCCCGCCTCAGGTCGCGCCTCGCATCAGTTTACCCATCCCAAGGTCGAATTGGCACTGTGGTGATGGAATTCTTGGGCGATCCCTCGATAATCTTGTCGCTGTAGACGAGATAGATCAGCACTTTCCTCTTGCGGTCGTAGAACCGGACGACCTGCATGGACTTGAACAAAATCGAGGTGCTCTTGTCGAAGACCTCGTCACCGTCCTCGATGTCATCGCGGAACTCGATCGGCCCAACCTGGCGGCAAGCGATCGATGCGTCGGAGGGATCCTCGGCCAGGCCAAGGCTGCCCTTGATACCGCCCGTCTTCGCTCGGCTCAAATGGCAAGTTACGCCCGAAACATCCGGGTCATCAAAAGCTTCGATAACGATCTTGTGGTTGGCCCCTAAGATCTTGAACACGGTGTCCACGCTGCCAATTTCTTCTGCCGGCGACGCCTGGGCAGTGGCGCACACGATAGCAGCCAAAACGGCACACATCGGTCGTCTCATATCATGATGCTCCTATGTTGCTGATGCCTATTTAATCGTCAGTGTGCCGTGTTCAACCTTGTTTCCCGAAGACAAACCGACTCAATCCGACAACCGCATTCGCAGGATTTCGTTCACGGACTTTGGGTTGGCCTTTCCCTTCGTCGCCTTCATCACCTGACCGACGAGAAATCCGAAAAGTTTTTCCTTCCCTGCCCTGAATTCCGCGACCTTATTGCCGTGTTCGGCTAGAACGGTGTCGACTACAGCCTCAATCTCACGCGTGTCGGTGACCTGCTTCAGTCCCTTTTCGGCAACGATCTCGCTTGCTTCGCGGCCTGTTTCGAACATCTCGGCGAACACTTCCTTGGCAATGCGACCGGAAATTGTCGCATCGGCGATGAGGTCGACCAACCCGCCCAGGGCGCGCGCCGAGACCGGTGACTGATCTATGTCCAATGCCGCTTTATTCAGGGCCCCAAAGAGTTCGACCGTCAACCAATTTGCCACAACCTTCGGATCTCGGCCCTGAGCAGCGGTTTCGAAATACTCGGCGCAAGCCCGCTCGGAGACGAGAACACCGGCGTCGTACGATGACAATCCGTAAGCTTCCACAAATCGGTTTTTCTTATCATCAGGTAGTTCCGGTAGCGCCGCCTCGATTGCGGCGATCCAATCTGGATCCAAAACCAAGGGCACTAAATCTGGATCCGGAAAATAACGGTAGTCGTGCGCTTCTTCCTTGCCGCGCATTGTCCGCGTGGTCCCTTTGGCAGCGTCAAATAAGCGAGTCTCCTGGGCAACCTCATCGCCATCTTCGATGGCCTCCACCTGACGGCCTGCCTCGTAATCAATTGCCCGCATGACGTTTCGCACCGAATTCAGATTCTTAATCTCGCAACGAATGCCATAGGGTTCACCATCTCGACGCACAGAGACATTGGCATCGCAACGCATACTGCCTTGCTCCATATTGCCGTCGCAGGTGCCCAAATAGCGTAAAATGGATCGTAGTTTCCGCAAATAGGCACCCGCCTCTTGGGCGCTTCTGATATCCGGCTCCGAAACGATCTCCATGAGTGCGATGCCGTTGCGGTTCAGATCGACATGGGTAACCTGTGGATCACGGTCGTGCACGCTCTTGCCCGCATCTTGTTCCAGGTGCAACCGGGTAATACCAACTTCGCGAGTGGCACCGTCATCCATATCGAGAAGGATGCTTCCGCGGCCGACGATAGGTTGGCTGTATTGCGATATTTGATAGCCGGCGGGTAGATCGGGATAGAAATAATTTTTTCTGTCGAATACCGAGAACGAGTTGATTTCGGCCTTCAAACCGAGACCCGTTCGCACCGCTTGCTCGACGCAAAACTCGTTGATGACAGGCAGCATGCCGGGCATTGCCGCATCGACGGGCGATACTTGGCAATTGGGCTCGGCGCCAAAGGCTGTGCCGGCGCCCGAGAACAATTTAGCGTTCGAAACAACCTGAGCGTGGACTTCGAGGCCGATGACCATTTCGAAATCCCCGGTTCGCCCTGCGATCCGCGCTGTCACAAGTTACCTCCAGCCCGAACCATCGAAGTCGGCCGCCTGTTCCAGCGCCTCGGCCGCGCGCAGTACGGTTTCCTCGTCGAAAGGCGCACCAATGACCTGCAACCCTAGAGGCAGACCCTCGGTCGAAAGCCCAGCCGGCACCGAAATAGCTGGCAGCCCTGCCAAACTTGATGGCGCCGTTAGCACGTCATTGAGATACATAGCGATCGGGTCGTCGAGCTTATCACCGATTGGGAACGCAGCGAACGGCGTGGTCGGGGTCAAGATTACGTCCACGCTTTCGAATGCACGTCGAAAATCCTCGGCGATCAGGGTTCTGAGTTTTTGTGCCTTAAGGTAATAGGCATCGTAGTATCCAGCGGATAAAACATAGGTCCCGATGAGAACACGCCGTTTGACCTCGGCACCGAACCCTGCCGCCCGCGTGCGTTCGTACATGTCGTCAACCGAATCGCCATCGACCCGCAAGCCATAGCGCACACCATCGTAGCGGGCTAAATTTGACGACGCCTCCGCCGGGGCAACGATATAATACGTCGGTAGCGCATATTCCGTGTGGGGCAAACAAATTTCGCGCACCTCGGTGCCTTGATCGGTGAGCCAGTTGACCCCGCGCTGCCACAACGCGCCGATTTCGGCAGGCATGCCGTCCACTCGGTATTCCTTCGGCACACCGACCCGCAAGCCCTCGATACCGGTGCCGAGCGACGATTCATAGTCGGGCACGGGGCGATTTACCGACGTTGAATCGCGTGGGTCGTAGCCCGCCATCACCGCTAGCATTATTGCGGCGTCCTGCACCGAGCGAGTAATCGGCCCAGCCTGATCAAGCGACGAAGCAAAGGCGATCATGCCGAATCGGGAACACCGCCCGTAGGTCGGCTTCATACCGACGACGCCGCAGAAGGCTGCGGGTTGGCGGATCGATCCTCCGGTATCGGTGCCGATGGCCGCCAGACAGAGACGCGCCGCAGTCGCCGCCGTAGATCCGCCTGACGATCCGCCGGGCACGAGGCGGGTGTCATCTCCCCGACGCCGCCACGGGTTGACAACCGGACCGTAGGCGCTGGTGACGTTGGCTGAGCCCATGGCGAATTCGTCCATATTGGTCTTGCCCAACATTACTGCGCCGGTCGCCCACAAATTCGCCGTTACCGTAGATTCGTAGGGTGGCACAAACCCTTTGAGGATATGAGACCCCGCCGTTGACGCGACGCCGCGAGTACAAAACAGATCCTTGACCGCGATCGGTAGGCCTTCCAGTGGCGTCGCCTCGCCTCGCCGCCGGCGTTCGTCCGCCCGGTCCGCATCTGCCAGGGCACGCTCGGCAGTCTCCGCGACGTAGGCGTTCAGCGGTCGCGCCTCCGCCATGGCATCCAAATGAGCTTGGGTCAACTCCCTCGCCGAGAACCCACCGCCCTCCAGGCCGTCGCGCGCAGCTGCCAAAGTTAGGTCTATAAGCACTGCCACTATTCGATGACCTTGGGCACGACAAAATAATCACCGTCGCGGCGCGGCGCATTGGCCAAGATGTCATCGGATCGATCTCCATCGCTGACTTTGTCGGCGCGTTGTGCCAGTTTGACCGCGACCACGCTCGTCATCGGTGCGACACCTTCCGTGTCCACCTCGTTCAGCCGTTCCACCCAAGTGAGAATGTGCGACAGTTCGTCGGCCAGCCCGCTTCGCTCTTGCTCCGAGATCGCGATGCGCGCGAGTCGCGCAATCTTGGAAACGGTGGCTTCGTCCACCGCCATGGCATTACATCCCTAGTTATCACCGAATACCGTTGGGAAGGCGCGGCACGTTACCACCGGCCTTTAACGGCCACAAGCTACCGCTGGCGAAATTCTCCCCGCCGGTTTGTCCCAAATACGGGCGATATCACGTCAAAATTTGAATTGAAACGGGTAACTGCCCAGGTCTGATC
>JAAXGF010000266.1 GCA_012267605.1 Alphaproteobacteria bacterium
CGGCACCACCGCCGTATTGCGGGATGTGTCCGCGCCACTGGCCAGTCACGCAATTGTGAATGTCCACTTTCGCCTGGCCGAACCCCCGCAGCTTCAGGACAACTCTCCGTTCCTGGGAATCATAGGGGGAATCGCCCACTGGATATTTGTTCGCGGCGACGTTGCCGCGGTGACAGTCAGCGCGGCCGATGAGTTGGCCGAAGCCTCAATTGATGAGGTGGCCGAAAGGCTGTGGCTGGATACCGTTCAGGCGCTGGACCTTTCCGAACGCAATATGCCAGCCTTTCGCGTCGTCAAGGAAAAACGGGCGACCTTTTCCCAGACTCCGGATTCGCTAACCCAACGCGCAAGTGCGGAAACGCCCTTAACCAATTTGTTTCTCGCCGGCGACTGGACAAATACGGGTCTCCCGGCGACCATTGAAGGGGCTATTAGGTCTGGATTTACAGCCGCGAATCTCGTGCTTTATGGTATCGGCCGTTGGCGCGTAAAAAGCCGTCGTGAACGGTAGTCTTGACATTGAAATACGGGTGAATATAACCCGTTTTCAAAAGAGATTTTTGTCTGTGGAAACATGAACTTCGCGTCAAACACGGAACACGTTCTCGAACGCGACGAATTCCGTTCGATATGCTCGCAAGACACGCTTGATTTCGTCGTCGAGGATGCCGCTGAATCGCTGAAGGCAGTCCAGGCGCACGATGGCCACTGGTGCTTTGAACTGGAGGCCGATTCGACGATTCCGGCGGAATATATTCTTCTCCAGCACTTTCTCGGTGAGATCGATTCTGATCTGGAAGAGAAAATCGCCGCTTACTTACGTCGACATCAGGGTAGCCATGGCGGATGGCCGCTATTTCACGATGGCAATTTTAATCTGAGCGCGAGCGTCAAGGCCTATTTCGCGCTGCGATTGGTTGGTGACGGCGCCGATGAGCCCCATATGAGGCGGGCGCGGGCCGCAATTCTTGAACACGGGGGAGCTTCCAAGACGAACGTTTTCACCCGATATTCACTGGCACTATTCGGCCAGGTGCCGTGGCGCGCGGTTCCGGCGATGCCAATCGAAATTATGCTATTGCCGAGATGGTTTACGTTCCACCTGAGCAAGGTTTCCTATTGGTCGCGTACGGTTATGGTGCCACTTCTCATCCTCGCTGTGCTGAAACCACTTGCCCGCAATCCCCGGAAGATCGATATCCGCGAACTTTTTGTCACGCCACCGGAGCAGGAAACGAATTATTTGATAAACTCCACCGGTTCTCGGATTGGTAAGTTGTTCCTGGAGCTGGACAAAATTCTCCGTTGGATGGCGCCCCACTTCTCTAAGAGGAGGCAGCGCCGAGCCATCGCCAAGGCAGTAGAATTCATCACCGCGAGGCTCAACGGTGACGATGGTCTTGGTGGTATTTTTCCCGCTATCGCTAATTCGGTGATGGCTCTAGATACACTTGGTTATGCCAGGGAACATATTCACCTCGCGGTCGCCAAAGCAGCAATCAATAAGCTTCTCGTGGTTAAGGAGACCGAGGCCTATTGCCAACCTTGTCTGTCCCCGGTCTGGGATACCTGTCTCGCCGTACATGCAATGCTAGATTCGGATGCCCATCCGGATGATGTGCAGAAGGCGACTGACTGGCTCGCCAACCGGCAAATCCTTGATTGCGAAGGCGATTGGCGAGTGCGACGGCCTCACTTGCGTCCCGGCGGATGGGCTTTCCAATACCGGAATGCTCATTACCCGGACGTGGACGACACAGCCGTTGTCGTGATGGCGCTTCATCGTGCAGATCCGAAGCGATACGAAAAGGCCATTTCTCGCGGTGTCGAATGGGTCATCGGCATGCAGTGTAAGAACGGTGGTTGGGGTGCCTTTGATCCGGATAACACCCATTTTTACTTGGACCATATTCCCTTCGCTGACCATGGCGCCTTGCTTGACCCACCAACCGTGGACGTCACCGCACGTTGCATCGGCATGTTGGCGCAGGTTAGGCGTGATCGGAACGATCCGATTGTCGCGCGCGGGATTGCTTACCTCCGTAGCGAACAGGAAGACGACGGTTCGTGGTTCGGTCGTTGGGGAACGAATTATATTTATGGGACTTGGTCGGCGTTGTGCGCTTTCAACGCCGTAGGGGAGGATCGTAACGCGCCACACATTCGTCGAGCAGTTGAATGGTTGCTGTCCCAGCAACGCTCTGACGGCGGGTGGGGCGAGGACGGCGTAACCTATTGGCACGATTGTCGCGGTCATGCCAAAGTTAGTACACCCTCCCAAACGGCGTGGGCACTTCTAGGCCTGATGGCCGCGGGTGTTACCAGCCATGCCGCGGTCGAGCGGGGCGTGCAGTTTCTGTTGCAAGCGCCGCGCGAGGGTCCGCGGTGGTGCGAAGATTCGTTTACGGCTGTTGGATTTCCTCGCGTCTTCTATTTGCGATATCACGGATACGCCGCATATTTCCCCTTATGGGCGCTGGCGCGATATCGCGCGGTTTCGGGGGGCGAGGCAAGAACCGTTCTCTACGGCATTTGATTCGAATTGGCGTAGTCACTGGCCTCGCGGCGGAGGCGAATTGCCTAAAAAGATTCTCGGCCACAGCTCCCACCAATACGCCTGACATTCCGCTAATTTATTGTGCCGGTGCCAATGCTGCACGTGCACGGGACGGTGCGTGCCACCTCGTGGCACAGGGCGCACAGGCGTTACTAAGTTTTGGTGTCGCGGGAGGTTGCGATCCATCCTGCAGGCCTGGCGATCTAATCGTGGCGAAATCAGTTTTGTCCAACGACTCCCCTCCAATTCGTTGCGACGAAGCCTGGCGGGAACGGTTTACCCGGTGCATCGCAGGCCAAATCTCCGCCAACGTGGCCCCTATTTTTGGCAGCCGCATGGCGATAACCACGCCGCGTGAAAAGCACGCATTATTCGAGAATTTTGGGGTTGCCACCGTAGATATGGAAAGCGCCGGCGTCGCCACGTTCGCAACATCGGCAGGCGTCCCGTTCCTCGCCATTCGAGCCGTGGCTGATCCCGTAAATGGCAATATCCCACAAGCGGCGTTGGCCGGCATATTGCCCGACGGCCGCACCAGCGCGATTCCGGTCTTACGATCCCTGCTCCGCGCTCCTCACCATGCGTTGGCTCTGGTAAAGCTCGCGTCCGATAGTGGACGCGCGTTAAGATGCCTACGCCGCGTCGCTGCGCTCAGCGCCCCCACTTTCGGTCTCGTTTGATTCGGCAAGTGCCGCTTCAACATGCTTCGAAAATACGAACTCTGCACCGCGCGCGTTTTCTAGGACAATCTCAGGCGCCATTGGTTTCGTGGTATCAATGCCGCCGAGTGCGACCTTGAGTGCCTTCAGTGGATGAGCCATCGTGTCTGCGACAGCGGTGGCCTCATACCCGCAATGAACCATGCAGTCGGCGCATTTCTCATAGTTGCCGGTGCCATACGAATCCCAATCCGTCGAATCCATGAGTTCCCGAAACGAAGACACATAGCCTTCGGCCAAGAGATAACAAGGCCTCTGCCAACCAAACACGTTACGTGTCGGATTGCCCCAAGGCGTACATCGGTACTCTTGGTTGCCTGCCAAAAAGTCCAAAAACAATGACGACTGGCTGAACCGCCATTTTCGGCCCTTGCCGCGGCGGAAGATTTCGCGGAACAGTTCTTTCGTTTTTCGTCTGGTCAGGAAATGCTCTTGATCCGGCGCGCGCTCATAGGCGTAACCAGGGCTTACTGTGACGCCCTCAACTCCCAATTCCTTTACAAAGTCAAAAAATACCGCCGCCTCGTCGGCGTCGATACCGTCGAAAAGAGTACAATTGACATTGACCCGAAAGCCACGATCACGGGCAGCCTTAATCGCCGAAACCGCCTTTTCGAACACGCCAGCCTGGCAGACGCTAGCGTCATGCCGTTCACGCATGCCGTCTAAGTGTACAGAGAACGTGAGATAGGGGCTCGGTCGAAATAGATCTAACTTCTTTTCGAGCAGAAGCGCATTGGTACAAAGGTAAACAAATTTCTTTCGAGCGACGATACCGGCGACGATTTCGCGAATTTCCTTATGAATCAGCGGTTCACCGCCAGGAATTGAGACGATCGGCGCACCACATTCGTCCGCCGAACGCAAGCACTCATCCACACTCAGCCGCCGATTCAAGATCGTATCGGGGTAGTCGATTTTACCGCATCCCGCGCACGCCAAATTGCAGCGAAACAATGGCTCCAACATGAGCACGAGCGGGTATTTTTCCACGCCGGAAACGCGCTTTTTCAAGATATACGCACCAACACGAATCTGTTGAATCAATGGTACGGCCAAATCATTCCCCTTCCTAAAACCGGTGGATACTCGAACCAAACCGGTGCCCAAAAATCGGAGTCGGCAGATTTACGCGCTTGCAAGCTCTTCCGGTAGTTTGAATCGGATATTTTCCTTGATCCCACCAATGACGTTTACCTGGGTTTCGCCAATCGTGCCAAGGCGATCCACCAACTCCTGAACCAATTGCTCCGGTGCCGACGCGCCTGCGGTGATGCCAACAGATTCAGCCCCCTCTAACCAAGTCGGATCCAGGTCATCGGCACTATCGATGAGATAACTAGGCACCGCCATTTCTTCCCCAATTTCCTGAAGTCGGTTCGAATTCGAACTGTTGCGCGCGCCTACGACCAAAATGACGTCAACCTGAGCAGCGAGCTCTCGTACCGCCTTTTGTCGATTTTGCGTGGCGTAACATATGTCGCGTACATCCGGTCCCTTAATCTTAGGAAATCGGCGGCGAAGAGCCTCGATGATATCACGCGTATCGTCGACGCTGAGCGTTGTTTGGGTAACGTAGGATACCCGATCTGGATTCTCGACCTTGAGGCGGCAAACGTCGTCCACCGTAGATACCAGGTGCACACCACCTGGAATTCGTCCCCTGGTGCCCTCGACCTCCGGATGTCCTTCGTGGCCGATTAGAACGACTTCGTGACCTTTCTCAGCATATCGTTGCCCTTCCTTATGCACCTTAGCGACCAAGGGGCACGTGGCATCAATCACGGGCAATTCCCGCGCTGAAGCCTCGTCAGCGACGCGTTGAGAAACTCCGTGGGCACTGAACACCGTAATAGCACCTTCCGGAATTTCGTCTATTTCCTCGACAAATCGCGCACCCTTGGCCTTCAAATCGGCGACCACCTGTTTATTGTGAACGATCTCGTGTCGCACATAGACGGGCGGGCCAAACTGTACCAGTGCGCGTTCCACGATTTCGATCGCCCGTTCAACACCGGCGCAGAACCCTCTCGGCTGGGCCAAAATTACACGCATATTTTTTGATCTCCCATTGTTCCTTCGACAGCGAATTCGGAGAGGAGCATTTCGATGTAAAGAAGCGGTTCGAATTTCTTGGATACTAACGGCACATGATCAAGAATCGAACTCAAATATTCCCCTATTGTTTAGAACAACCTATCCACAAACTAGATTTTTGGAAGCGACGTTTCTCGAACGGGGCTTGTCGCCACAAGTGCTCTCAACTCATAACATGTTCAATGTAGTACGTCCAATGCACAAGTTAACGAAATACTTCCCTTCACAGGGCGCATTCAACCGGATTAGCTTGAACAAATCGAAAAGCGGCGGCACCAGTAACGAGGGATAAGCTCACCTTCCTTACATGGTTCGGACCCGTACCGGATTTGCCAAGGGGCGCACGCACCAGCGGACTATCCTTTTCAGCCTCAGCGCAGACTACGAGGACAATTGAAATTGCCAAACCAATTAGCCGGCTTGCGGAATATCATGAGCGCTGATGTCCATGCCACACACCCTCGGAAACTTGCCAAGCAACCAGACCCAGCAAACCCAATGTCAATTCGCGGACCCGCTTAACCAACGACAATGCGAGTGCCGTTTCCGAACCCAGCCCAATAAGCCCCCCAAGGACCATCATGCCGCCTTCCTGAACCCCTAAGGCACCGGGGATAAAGAACGCGGCGCTACGTATCATATGGGTCAAGCTCTCCAAAATCACGGCCTCCCAAATGGTGATCGGATGTCCTAGAAAATAGAGGGCAAGCCACACTTCGCCAGCACCGATCAACCAAGCGAACATGCGAAAGGTGCATGATAAAAGGACGTCTCGGCGGCGCTGATAATGGTTCACGAGGCTATCGTCGAGGGCCTTGGCGCTACCGACAAGCGACATCCATTCGCGACTGCGCGCAACGAATTGAAGTACGCGGGTCAAGAATCCAAACAGGCCAAATTTTTGTACTTTGTAGAACAGAGCCAACAATACCGAAATTATGCAGATTCCGATTACCGCGAGCACGAGGGTTCCTTCGACTCCGTCGACCCGCGCGAGCAACGTCAGCCCAATGAGCGCAAAAAGGATCTGAGTAAGAATTCCAAGGGTCAAATCAGCGACAACGCCTGCGCCAGCAATAACGCCAGGCACCCCACAATGGAATGCCAGGCGTGCCCGGACGAAGTCGCCGCCGATCTGTGCAGCAGGCAACAGCTGATTCACCGATTCGCCAATCCAGCGAATCCTTATCGCTGACGCGAATCGTAAGGGTTTGGGCGACTCGAATAGACTTTGCCATGCCGCCGCGTCGGCAACCAACGGGACGACATGAAACAGCGTCACGAACAATAGACCCCAACCGGCTGCGGCGACTGCAGCTGCGACTGTACCCACTCCCTGATAGCCGATCACCGTGGCGAACGCCGTCAGGCCGACGAGCCAGAGGATGAACCCACTTACCCGCACGAAGCCCACTATCTCCGATTGGCTATCGGGGAACCCGGCGCCAAGGACTTGATTGCACCGGCTCTACGAGACCGAGCCGCAATATCCGTTTCGGCGAAACCAATCGACGGCATCCGCCAGCGCCTCCGCGGCTGGCCGGGGCGCATACGTCAACGTACGGCGTGCCTTTTCCGACGAAAAGAACATGCGTTTGCGTGACATACGCACACCGTCCAGAGTCACGAGCGGATCCTTCGCTCTCGTCAGCCGAGACCAGCCTTCGGCCAGGACCGCAACGGCGAAAACCAACGCATGGGGCAAGGCAACTCGCGGCGGAGGCCCGCCGGTCAACTCTGAGATTTTAATTAGGATTTGCTTCAAGGTCATGTTCTCACCGCCAAGAATATAGCGTTCGCCTATCTCGCCTCGGGAGAAGGCGAGCAAATGTCCCTCGGCCACGTCGTCAACATGAACGATGTTGAGTCCGGTATCAACGTAGGCTGTCATTCGACCCGACGCTGCCTCGACGATCATCCGCCCGGTGGGCGTCGGTTTTACATCCCTTGCGCCCACCGGAGTCGATGGGTTGACGATTACAACGGGAAGCCCTTGATCGGTCGCCATTCGCCGAATTTTTTCCTCAGCTTGAAATTTTGATCGTTTGTAGTGTCCGATCATTTGACCGGATGTCGCTTGGCTGTCCTCGTCCGCTGGGTGACCGTCGGCACTTAGACCAAGGGTTGCCACGCTACTCGTATAAACGATGCGGGCGACACCCGCGGAGGCAGCAGCCCCCATAAGGTGAATGGTACCGTCGACGTTTGCCGCGTACATGTCCGCCGGTCGGGGAACCCACAGGCGGTAATCTGCGGCTACATGAAACAAGGCATCGCAGCCACGCACAGCGCGTTCAAGCGATGCTCTGTCGTTCAGATCACCAACAGCAATATCCACGGACAAACCATCGAGATTACGGTGATCACTGTTTTCTCGAGCCAACACTCTAACGTCGTGGCCCCCGGCCAATAAACGGCGCGCCACGGCGGAACCGACGAATCCGGTGGCACCGGTTACTAGCGTCGTCACTCGCCCCGTTCCACCGCCGTTCGCCCCCTTAAGTAGTCAAGAATTTGCCAAGCTGCGAAAACCGGCGCGCCAATACAGGCAACGACCAGAAACGGCTCGAGCCAACCAAACCAAGTGATCGGCACCACCAGATAGAGCACGTCCTCGATCTCGAAACCCGCGAACGACGGCTGATCAAGATAACCCGACGGGCGACGTCGCTCCATGTACATCCGCATGCCGAAAATCCCGGTCACGCAAATGCCGGCGGCCGCACCCATTAGGATTGCCCAACCTGCCAGATCACCGTGGCGCAATCCCACACCGATTCCGATAAACAAGCCGACATACGAAATCGCCCCCGCGACGTGGTCGAAGTAGTGACCGAAGCGGCTAGACGTACCGGTCCGCCTGGCGAGCTGGCCATCAGCATGGTCTAGAACGGTTGAAAGAGCGAATATCGCCGCGCCGACATGCGGCGCGAATCCAACGCCCCATCCGTAAAGGGCGGCGCCCAACAGCCCCAGCATGAGGCTGGCGGCTGTGACCTGGTTTGGCGTGACGCCAAGCCGGACGAATGGCTCGACAAAGCCACTTGCGATGCGCTGATCCCACGGCATGGCGTTCAATTCGATGCCTCCGCGAGCTTTGGCAAAATCTCATTCTGTGCGCGGGCCATATCCTCAGGAAAATCGATTTCGATCCATGGCAGTCCACTAATGTCCTCGAAGACAAAGGTATCTGGAGAAGCATCCAACACGTGGTCGCGAATGGCCACCTCATAAGATTTCTCGGTTTCTCCCCGTTCGACGTAGCTGTCGACCGTGCGTGCTATTTCACAGCAGGTACCCGCCGAGAATCGAAAAAATCCAACGGATTCTCCGAAAAAATCAAAGTCACGTTCCACATTCTTTCCGAAATCGACGATCTGCCCGCCGCGAATGCAGAGTTTCACCGGCTCCTCACCGGCCTCGATCACACGGTCAAGGAGAAAAACGTCGCGGTGCGCCGAACCCATGAGCCGCCCCAAAATTCGATCATCGCATAAAACATCCCCATCCATGAGCAAAATGTCGTTACCGCTGTCAAATACTTCCCTCACGGACCACAAGGACACGATGCTGCCGCACCGGTAGCGCGGGTTCACACGTGTACGTACCGATTTCCCCGGAGCCAACCGGACAATAGCGTCCTCGATATCACCGGCACGATGACCGACGGCTATCGTAATGTCATGAATGTTAATACGGCGCAACGCTTCCAAATGTCTTTGCAAAAGGGTTCTGCCCCCGAATTCCAGCAGTATCTTGGGCCGTTGCCCCCATCGCTTGCCGAGTCGGTGGCCGACGCCGGCCGCTAGTATGATCGCCTTCATAACAATGTCTCAAATGCCCGTGTTATCCGCCAACCGCCAAAAATATCGTGAGCGTGGGCGAAGCTGATTCTAATTGATTTGCGCGCAAGTCTACCCACCTACTTCCCAGCGTGGCGAAGCAACAGCGCCGGCAACGCGATGAGCGTTGATACCAATGTCATTCCCAGGCCAATCAGCAACAGGGCTCCCATGCTGGCGGTCCCCGGATGAGTGGAAATTGCCAAGCTACCGAACGACGCGATCGTCGTCAAAGCACTGAAAAACACAGCGCGTGGCGTGCTCGTGCGCATGACGTTTTCTCCAGCGACGCCGCGGCGACGCAAGACCAAGTGCACACCGTTCGCCACCCCGAGTCCGAGCAACAAGGGAAGAACGATGACGTTGGCAAAATTGAAAGGCAAATCAATGATGACGGAAATAGCAATCGTGGTCACGGTTGCCAGGGCCAGCGGCAAGAGGACCAGCAAAGAATCCCCGGCGCTTCGCAGCACAATGATTAGCAGCAATGTAATCGACAACAGGGCGATGATCGCCGCCAACACAACTGCGCCGACCACTGATTTACCCGCCTCGACAATGACCACTGGGTTGTCGGTCGCCCTTGGTGCCTCCGAACGCACAGCGTCCACAAGAAGCACCAAGGCCGCATTATCGCGCACGATTTCTTTGGGAAAGATTTGAATTCGCGCCCGCCCATCTTCGGCCAACATGCGTGCACGCAGTCCGTCGGGAATATCTTCCATCGTCACGGGCTCGACCTTGAACGCCTCGCGCAGTCGGGCAAGATTTTGCGGTAGGGTTCCCAGCAGCCCGGATTCAAGCCCTAACAGTGCGGCGTTCAGCTCGCCATCTTGACGACGAAAACGTTCCATTGAATCGGATAATCTACGACCGGAAATAGTCAGTGGGCTATCAACTGGCAGTCCGGCAAGCCATCCCTGGAGCTGGTCGTGAAAGCCGTAATAGGCAGCGACACGCTCGCCAGAATCGGGTTCGGCTTGACTTGACGTCGTCCGTAGGATGGGAAGCAGAAAAAGGGCGGTATCCCGAATCAGCTCAAGTTTTTCAGATTGTTCTTTAGGAACATAGTCGGCCAGGGTGATCGCATGATCGACGACATCGAGTTTGCTAAGCCGCGTCGCCATCGAATCCGCCTGCTCGAGGCCTTCCGTCAGGACGCCAATGGTATAGGGAGAAGTGTCGCCGTCGGCCATTAGATCCAATACAGTCGCCACCGATTCAGATTCAGGATCCTTGAGGTTCAATGGGTTGAAGTCGAACCGAGCCTGGCTGGCGGTGATCAGTGCTATAACCGCGATGACTGCGGCTGAAGTTGGGATAAGTTTCGGAAAACGCCGAACAACCCGGTCAATCAAGGAAAATAGATCATGCTTGCGACGCCCAACGGCGACGCGCGGTGGCAAAAATCTCAAAATCGCTGGCAATAAAGTAAAGTTGGCCGCCAACGCAATGAACATGCCTGCCCCGGAGATTAAGCCCAGTTCAGCCAACCCCGCGAAATCAGTGGGCAGAAAAGAACAAAACCCAATCGCCGCCGCGACCGCGCACAAGCAGAGTGATGCTCCGACGCCCCGCGCTGTATCCCTGAGCGCCTGCTCGAGTTCCCTCCCCTGGTCGCGAGATTCTTGAAATCGCAGACCAAAATGTATGCCGAAATCGATTCCCAAACCTACGAAAAGAACGGCGAAAGCAACTGAGATAAGGTTGAGGTGGCCGACCGCGATTGTCGCGAATCCGGCAGTCCAAACGAGGCCCACAATTAGCGTCAACAGTGTCGCCACGACCAGACGAATCGACCGCAGGCCAATAGTCAGGAGAACACTCACCAAGACCAGCGAAATCAAGCCGGCACGCTGGGCACCATACATCGCACTTTGCAGCTCCTCGTCCTCGAGGGCAAGCGCACCGGTCAGACGAAGCTGCACGCCTCGGCGGAGATCGGGCGGCAATGCCTGAAATTCTGTACGAATTCGCGCCATGGCTTCACGCGCCGGACGTAAACTCGAGAAATCAGCATCTGGTCGAACGAGGATGAAACGATGCCGCGAATTTTTGCCTTCCGAGGGACCGGTTATCAGTTCGCGCCAAGACAGCTCGTGATCCCGGCCCGCAAGCTGAGCGTCAATAGTTTCCGCTATCCCATCGATTATCTTTTTTAGTCCGGTGTTGGATGGGTCTTCGGCCAAATCCAAAGCCATTCCGAGCACTCCGAAAAAGCCGGCCAGACTCAAGTCATCGGCCAGCGACGCTAACAGCGGCGAGACCGCCGCTAACCGATCGCTCAATGTTGAAAGCGCATCGATGTCGAGATACAGGAGCCCGTTGCGGCGAAAAAATTCTCCGCCCCCAGGCTGATACACATAGGGAAACAAGACGCTATCTGCAGCAAGAGATGCGGCCAGCGTATCGGCCACCACGTCCCTCCGGTCGGGCGATGCGCCGCTGAGCACGACCAAAATATTGTCATTGAGAACTGGAAACGCCGACTTGTAAGCGTTGTAATCCTGCCGAAACTGAACCTCGGGCGAGATCATATCGGTTGTGGATGTATTGACGCCGAGGTTTTGCACTGTGTACGCGCCAAGAAATGCGGTGAGGATAATGGTGCCCAAAATTATGTGCCCGGCACCCCGATTCGCAGCGCCAACCCAAATTTCGAAGGGAGATTGTGAGTCGGTCGTCATGGCCAACTTCTACTGCGACCACATGTCATTTCCACGTCAATTTTTCCAGAAATAGTACACTTCCGTAAAATGCCGACCGAAACGCAGCGCCAATCTGAGCTCAACAGCCCTGGCTGAATTGGCGAATGAGTTCCACGAAACGTGACCGACGCAAGTCTTGACGAAACACTCAATCTAGTCGACAAGTCCGGCGACCTCCTAAAACCGGCGGACTCGAACTGTCAAAGTTTCGCCCATATTGATGTTGAGAATTGAAACCATGTTGCGACACATCTTTGCCGCCATCTTGGTAATACTCCTATGCATGACCTCCCCCCGAGCGGAGGAAGTCGAGGGTGCAAGCGCGCGGGAACGAGTTGAATACCTGCACGCTGCAATTCTCAAGGTCATGATTGACGCCAAGAACCTTGGTTACACTGGCAGATATGACGAATTGGAGCCAACGGTAAGACAAAGTTATGATCTGCCTCTAATCACCAAGTTGTCCATCGGGCGATATTGGAAGGACTTGGAAACTCAGGACAAGGTCAAGCTTGTTGACGCCGTAACCCGGCTAACGATCGCCACTTACGCCGCCCGATTCAAGGGTTATTCAGGGCAAAATTTTGAAGTTTTTGACGAGGAAACTACTGAAGCCGACGTAGTAGTGATAAAGAGTCGGCTCAATCGCACTGACAACGAGCCTGTGCAATTTGATTACGTGCTACGGAACTCCGATGACGGCTGGCATATCGTCGACGTATTCCTCGACGGCAAATACAGTGAGCTGGCAACTCGTCGTTCGGAATACACCGGGGTTATAGGACGTAGCGGGGTTGATGATCTCCTTGATACGATCGAAGAAAAGATCTCTTTTTTGCGAGACGATTCTGTACGCCAGTAATTCACCGAACACACTGAGTAGCCAAGCCGTCAGTTCCAAAAAGATTATTTGTTTCAAGGACGAAGCACCCAAAATATGACCGACGTGCGCAGACTTACCGCTGGCCAGGTCGCCGATTTCGAGCGCGACGGCTACGTTTTTGTGCCCGGAATGTTCGACTCCAAACAAATTTCGCACATAACCACGTGGGTCGAAGAAGTGGCCGGGGGACCGGATGAACCAGGTGGAGCCTTGTTCTATTATGAAGACAGCCTCATTGATCCCAGCTCGCGGGTGCTGTCGCGAATCGAAAACTTCGTTCCCTACCACCAGGGCTTAAGGGAACTGGTCGACAGATTGGGGGCAAGCGTGGCCGATCTGCTCGGAGAACCCGCTTTGTTATTCAAGGACAAGATTAACTTCAAGATGCCCGGCGGCCATGGATTTACGCCCCACCAGGACGTTCAAGCGGGATGGGACCGCTACGCGAATTTGCATATCACGGCGCTCCTTTCCGTCGATGATTCAACGGTCGAGAACGGTTGTCTAGAGTTGGTCGCAGGATTCCACGATAAAGGTCGGATCGGCAACAGTTGGTCACCGCTAAACGACGAACAAATGGCCGACATGTCGTTCGTAAAATGCCCGACCCGGTCGGGCGAAGTGGTTTTTTTTGATTCTTTCGCCCCACACCAGTCAGGTCCCAATCACACAGACAAGCCGCGTCGCGTTCTCTACGTCACGTACAACGCCATTTCCCAGGGTGATCATCGCGCACAGTATTACGCGGACAAACGCCTAAGCTATCCCCCTGACTGCGAGCGGGAGCCGGGAAAAAAGTACGTATTCCGAGTCTGAGGGGGCGGTATTGTTGGATGCCGCTTGTCGAGAAGCCAGTGTAGAATACCGGCCGTCTCACCGACACTCACCCCGCTTCAGCGGGGATTTCTTTACCTGTAGGCGAGCCTCTGATGCTGGCCGCACTCTCTGTCGGCAGTCGCAACTTCGTCCACGGGCGCCAAAATTGTCACAGCATAAGCGATGACACCAACACCACTGAATCCCGCAATCGCTGGGCTTTCTTTGGTAAAGCGAAGCTCTGGGAGCGCCTCCTCATTAAGTGGTCGTTAGGGATTGAAAGTAGATACTCCTTTTTGGCAGTGACGTTTGGGTTTCGCGTTGGTCGCGTCACTGCCATCCGTTTCTAATCCCCTTCAACTTAACCCCGCCTTCGCGCGGGGTTCTTCTTTAGCTTGTTGTCATATTCGATTAGGCGTAAAGTTAGCTTGCGCAGTACGTGACGGCAAAGGCATTCCGCTTAATCAGCGGACCTACCTACCCCATGGATGCCAAAATTGTCACGGCTGTAGCGAAAACCTCGGACTACTTAACCCCGCCGGCAACCCTGCGGGGCTTTTCTTGTTCGCCGTCGAAATCATAATCTTGACACCAAACATGTAATCATATAGTTACATGTTATGAGTGACGACGCTGACTTGGTATTCCACGCTTTGTCCAGTGCAGACCGCAGGCGAATTCTCGATATCGTTCGGGGTAGGCCGGGAATTCAAATTGGTGAGCTGGCCTCAAATTTCGACTGCACGCGGATCGCCATACATAAACACGTCCGAGTGCTGGAAGCGGCGGATTTGGTGATCTCGGAGAGACAAGGACGGGTCCGGAAACTCTATTTCAATCTGGTTCCGATTCAGACGATCTATGAACGCTGGACGGATGATTACAGTGGCGATTGGGCAGCGGGACTCACTCGGTTCGCAAGAGGGATTGAGGAGCAGACTAGGCATGTCAGAAAAAGAAAAAGCGGTCTTTAGAATCATCATCGACGCACCCTTAGACGACGTTTGGCGGGAGCTGACCAAAACCAACGTTGTGCTGCCATTCTTCTTCGGCTCTGTCCTGGATACCAAGGGCCTGATACCAGGGAATCGTATTTGCATGCGTACAAGTGACAGAAAATATACCGGCGTTGTGGGCGAAGTTCTCGAATACGATCCGCCCCATCGATTCTCTCACACGTTCCGGTTCACCCAATTGGACGACGCGCCCTGCAGGGTGACTTACGACCTACGCGCGGTCGACGGTGGAACCGAGTTCACCTTGACGGCGAGCGACATCCCCTCCGGTTCCAAGTCAGCCAAGTACATGGAGCAAGGCGGTGAGTTCATCGTGAAAACCTTAAAGGCAATCGTTGAAAGGAAACACCTGCCGTTTAAGTCGAGAATGGTGCTGTTGATGTGTGCCCTGAGCAAACCATTCACACCAAGACGCGCATTGTCGGATAAATGGCCGCTCTAACTAGAAGTAGTCAGTGCGAGTGCCAAAAACCCTCCGGAAAGCCGTCTCTATGGCAGGTTCAGCCATGTTCGATTCGGTCTTTGGCCACGCCAAACTCAACTGAGGAATTTTTTCCGGGAAAGGTGGGTAGAACGGCCGTCGATGACGTTGGCCAAGCTACACCTACCCATCCTCCGAGAGTCAATCGCAACGACGAATTTACTGCCTCACTTTAGGACCGCTGCTTCAAACTCCGGCCCGGAGTAATTCCTTTTAATTTGATCAAGCGGCTCGCATTTCGGCCAATAGTTTCTCGACTTCCTTGTCCAGGAGCGCGGCGTGCTCAACGAGATCGGTGGCGGATTCCAAGACTACCTCAGCGGCTTCGCCCGTATCAACGGCAGCTTGGTTTACACCAACGATATTGGACGACACTTCGCTTGTTCCGGCAGAGGTCTGTTGGACATTGGCGCTGATTTCTTGCGTCGCGGCACCTTGTTCCTCGACTGCCGTGGCTACCGTCGTCGCGACATTGTTGATTTCGGTAATCCGTTCCCCGATCGCCAAGATAGCTTCAACCGCCTCACCCGTCGATGCCTGAATAGTTGATATTTGGGACGCGATGTCGTCGGTCGCCTTTCCGGTTTGTGTTGCCAGCGATTTGACCTCAGATGCCACAACTGCAAAGCCTTTGCCTGCTTCGCCCGCCCGAGCCGCCTCGATCGTCGCGTTTAGCGCCAGCAAATTGGTTTGACCCGCAATATCGTTGATGAGGTTCACCACCTCGCCGATCTGCTGCGACGCCTCAGATAGACTTTCAACGATGGCGTTGGTCTTTTCAGCTTGTTCCGACGCGTTCTGTGCCATCTTTGCCGACTCCGCGACTTGGCGAGCGATTTCGGCGCTGGAGGCGGAAAGTTCTTCCGTTGCCGCTGCGACCGTCTGAATATTGACTGTGGCTTCTTCCGACGCCGACGCCACCGCCGTTGCTTGCTGGCTGGCATCACCGGCCCTTGCCGCCATCGACTTAGCGGTTGACTGCATTTTAGCCGCGCTCGAGCTAACCTCGTCGACGACCCTTTTGACTTCGGATTCGAATTTGTCCGCCAAATTCAAAATCACTTGGCGCTTTTCGATTTCTGCAGCGCGCTGCTGTTCTTCATTCTCCTTCGTCAGTCGGACCTTTTCGACCGATTCATCCTTGAAATGCGCGACGGCCTTGGCCATTGCGCCGATTTCGTCGGCACGATCCAAGCCCGGAACTTCTGTATCCAGGTTGCCGTCGGCCAATGACGACATCGCGGTGGTCATTGACTTAACGGGTCGCACAACGCCACCGTTAAAGCGGAAGTAAACGAGGAAACCCACGACCGTCAGAAAGGCGACCAATGCCAAAGCAATCCAACGTCCGACCGCCTCACCTCGGGCGATTTGCGCGTCAATCTGAGTGTGAATTTCAAGAACGCCTCGAAGGTCACCTAGATTCCAATCATCCTTCGGCGTATCCGCCCGCGCATTGTGGCAACTGACGCATACCTCGGCAACCATGGTATCGGCGATTCCAACCCTTACAACTTCATGGCCGTCCACGGTTTCGGTTTGAACGAATGGCTTGTCGGGATCGGTGGAAAGCGCCTCCCAGGCCGAATCGGCGAATGTATCGAGAGTTCGGTCTGCACGATTGGGAAACGGAAACGGGCTGTATAACTTTAGCGTGGTACCTTGCTCCCCTAGCACCTCACTTAATTCGTGGATCATTGTCGCAGGCAATGGAATTGCGCTCTCATCGGAAGCGTGATTGAACGATGCGGTGACATGCCCCGTGCCGATCGCTTTTTTGACCACATTCTGCGCGTAATATTTTCTCAAGGCCTTGAATTGATTAGCCGTGTTTTGCGCCGCGGCAACCGCATCCTCTCGGGCGCCGTCCTCAATCAATCGAGGAACCCACCAAACGAGCACCAGAGCGGCAAAGATCGGTGCAACAAATAAAATTGGTAAAACTCTCCACAGAATACTCTTATTTAATACCTTTAACATCCCATCCTCCGTACAGACTCCTGGCACGTTTCGACAATCTCAACTAGAAACCGCGACTCCGTCCTCTATGTGTTGGGGTCGCGGCAACCATGATCAGCACAATGGATCGGCGAAAGAACTACTCAATTCTTCTCGCATCGTAACTGCCCAGGTCTGATCC
>JAAXGF010000285.1 GCA_012267605.1 Alphaproteobacteria bacterium
TTCTCGACACTAAGAACAGGATGGTTGCTGACGAAGTCCAGCAAACCGGGACGGTGAATCACGCGCCAGTCTATCCGCGCGAGGTGGTTAAGCGGGCGCTGGAGCTGGGAGCGTCGGCCATCATCATGGTTCACAACCATCCAAGCGGCGACCCAAAGCCCTCCCGTGCGGACATCGACATTACACGCAAGGTACGCGATGCGGCGCGACCCGTCGGCATTGCCCTGCACGACCATCTGATCATCGGCAAGGATGGTTTCGTGAGCCTAAAGAACGAAGGAATTATTTGAGAAAAAGCCGCCTTTCCCACGACTGCCGTCAGGCTATAGTTACCTATCCAACCGACCACGGGAATGAGCACTGTGCCCGTTTCCATCGGTGTGTTTTAATGCGCCGCTAATTTCTTTGACTTGGGAGGGAACGAGTATGGGCGATACGGACTCTTTCCGCACTGAATCGGATTTATTTGGGCCGCTCGAGGTCCCGGCGGACCGTTACTGGGGAGCGCAGACACAGCGCAGTCTGCAAAATTTCAAGATTGGCGGTGAAACCATGCCGCCGCCTCTTATTCGCGCTTATGGAATTGTCAAGAAGGCGGCGGCGCAGGTCAACGCTCGCCTGGGTAAACTTGAGGCGAAATTGGCCGACGCTATCGACCGCGCGACCGACGAAGTTATCAGTGGCAAACTATCGGACCATTTTCCCCTGGTCGTCTGGCAGACCGGCTCCGGCACCCAAACCAACATGAACACCAACGAGGTGATTTCGAACCGGGCGATCGAAATCCTCGGTGGACAATTGGGCTCCAAAGATCCCGTACATCCGAACGATCACGTCAACATGGGCCAATCGTCCAATGACAGCTTCCCCACCGCGATGCATATCGCGGCGGTCGAGGAAATCGACCATCGCTTGCTGCCGGCGTTAGCCCACATTCAAGAGGCTTTGGAGGCCAAATCCGAGACCTTTACCGACATCATCAAGATCGGCCGCACCCATATGCAGGACGCCACGCCGTTGACTCTCGGACAGGAATTCTCGGGGTACGTTCAACAGATCGCCAACGGGATCGAGCGGGTTCGCGCGGCCTTGCCCCGTCTTTATCCATTGGCCCAGGGCGGCACTGCCGTCGGTACGGGTCTAAACAGCAAGGTTGGCTACGACGATGCTTTCGCTGCCGAGGTCGCGCGAATCACCGGCTTGCCCTTCGTCACCGCGCCGAACAAGTTTGAGGCTCTGGCTGCACACGACGCGTTGGTCGAGATTTCTGGAGGGCTCAACGTTCTTGCCTGTTCGTTGATGAAAATCGCCAATGACGTTCGGTTATTGGGCTCGGGCCCACGCTGCGGGCTCGGCGAGTTGCGCTTGCCGGAAAACGAGCCGGGGTCGTCAATCATGCCGGGCAAAGTTAATCCCACCCAGTCCGAGGCGCTCACCATGGTCTGCGCCCAGGTGATGGGGAACCACGTTGGCGTCTCGGTGGGCGGCGCCACCGGGCATCTCGAGCTCAACGTTTTCAAGCCGATGATGATCTATAACGTTCTGCAATCGATCCGCCTGATCGCAGATGGGGCGGTCAGCTTCACCGACAACTGCATTGTTGGAATTGAGGCGAACGAATCCCGTATCTATCAGCTACGCGACGATTCCCTAATGCTGGTGACCGCCTTGAATCCCCATATCGGCTACGACAATGCAGCCAAGGTGGCCAAGAAGGCGTTTGCCGATGGTTCCAGCCTGGTTGAAGCGGCGGTGGCGCTTGGGTTGTTGAGCGAAGAGGACTTCAAGAAATGGGTGCGCCCCGAAAATATGGTGGGCCCGTCCGCATAGAGAAACGTCGTCCGCGTACACGTCGAAATAGGCCGATCCGTTCCGCGCCCCGGTCTTGTGTTGCAAATTTGCAACACTATATAGGGGAGGCGGGTGAACCGGAGTAATGCCATGGAATTCGAAAAATTTACCGAACGAGCGCGCGGTTTCGTCCAGTCCGCGCAAGGTCTGGCGACACGCAGTGGCCACCAGCAACTAACCGTCGAGCACCTGCTTAAGGTTCTTCTCGATGATAAGGAAGGGCTGGCAGCCAACTTATTGCGCGCCGCGGGCGGGCGGCCAGATCAGGCGTTGACACTGGTCACGGCTGCCTTGGAAAAATTGCCAAAGGTGTCCGGTGCCGGCCAGCTCTATTTGGCGCCAGAACTTGCGGGTCTCTTGCAAAACGCCCAGGAGCTGGCGGAAAAGGCCGGCGACTCTTACGTCACGGCGGAACGATTGTTTTTGGCCATGGCGCTAGCGGCCGGTAGTTCGGCGGCGCGCATCTTGGCTGATTCGGGGGCCACGCCCCAGGCATTGAACGCGGCCATCAACGATTTACGCAAAGGCCGAGCAGCGCACTCCGCGAGCGCCGAAGACAGCTACGATGCGCTCAAGAAATATGCTCGCGACCTTACCGCCCAGGCCCGCGAGGGAAAACTCGACCCGGTCATCGGCCGGGACGACGAAATCCGCCGTACAATGCAGGTCCTTGCGCGCCGGACCAAGAACAACCCGGTGATGATCGGCGAACCCGGTGTGGGCAAGACCGCGATCGTCGAAGGGTTGGCCAACCGCATCGTCGACGGCGACGTGCCGGAGAGCCTCAAGAACAAGCGATTGCTCGTCCTCGACCTCGGCGCCGTTCTTGCGGGCGCTAAGTTCCGTGGCGAATTCGAGGAACGAATCAAGGCGGTACTGCAAGAAGTCACAGCGGCCGCAGGCGAGGTCGTCTTGTTCATCGACGAGCTCCACACCTTGGTTGGAGCCGGCGCCGCGGAAGGCGCGATGGACGCATCCAACTTGTTGAAACCCGCCCTCGCGCGGGGGGAACTCCATTGCGTCGGCGCCACGACCCTGGACGAATATCGCAAGCATATTGAAAAGGACGCCGCCCTCGCGCGCCGCTTTCAACCTGTATTCGTCGCCGAGCCAACAGTGGCGGATACCATCTCAATCTTGCGTGGCTTGAAGGAGAAGTATGAACTTCACCACGGCGTACGCATCCTCGACGGCGCTCTGGTCGCGGCGGCCACCTTGTCCACACGCTATATCAGCGACCGATTTCTGCCGGACAAAGCCATTGATCTGATCGACGAGGCAGCCAGCCGCAAACGCATGGAAGTTGACAGTAAGCCCGAGGCGCTCGATGAGTTGGATCGCAAAATCATGCAGATGAAGATCGAACGGGAGGCGTTGCGCAAAGAATCTGACAAGGCGTCGCAGGACCGTCTGGCGAATCTGGAGAACGATCTCAAGGATCTCGAACAGTCGTCTGCTGAGATGACAGCGAATTGGGAGGCTCAAAAAGAACATCTCGCCGGGGCGCAGAAGCTGAACGAACGTTTGGATGCGGCGCGCAACGAGTTGATTACGGCTCAGCGCGATGGCGATCTTGCTCGCGCCGGTGAGCTCTCCTATGGGGTAATACCGGATCTTGAGCGGCAGCTCGGTGACGCCGACGCGGCGCAACAAGAACGGCTGGTTCGAGAACAGGTGGGCGACGAGGATATCGCCTCGGTTGTCTCTCGCTGGACGGGCATTCCCGTCGATAAGATGCTCGCCGGAGAGCGCGAGAAATTATTGCAAATGGAAGACGGGCTCCGTCGCCGGGTGGTGGGCCAAGACACGACTATCGCAGTCGTGAGCAATGCCGTGCGCCGAGCCCGCGCCGGCTTACAGGATCCCAACCGGCCGATCGGTTCCTTCATGTTTCTCGGTCCCACTGGCGTCGGCAAGACCGAATTGACCAAGGCGCTCGCGGCATTTCTATTTGATGACGAGGGGGCGCTGATACGGATCGATATGTCCGAATACATGGAGAAGCATGCGGTAGCGAGACTGATCGGCGCACCGCCAGGCTACGTCGGATATGAGGAAGGCGGGGCCTTGGCCGAGGCCGTACGTCGCAGGCCCTATCAGGTGGTACTGTTCGACGAGATTGAGAAAGCCCATCCGGATGTTTTCAACTTGCTGCTCCAAGTGCTCGACGACGGACGCCTTACGGACGGCCACGGCCGCACGGTGGACTTTCGCAATACTCTGATCGTGCTCACCTCCAATTTAGGCAGCGACGTACTTGCGGGTCTCGACGAGGGACAGTCCTCGGAGGACGCGCGGGCAGCGGTGATGGATGTTGTGCGGGCCGCGTTTCGCCCCGAGTTTCTTAACCGCATCGATGAGATGATCCTGTTCAATCGTCTATCGCGTGCCGACATGAAGGGCATCGTCGAACGGCAACTCGAATGCTTGCAAGCGCTTCTTGCCGACCGCAAGATCACGCTCGACTGCAACGAGGCAGCGAGTGCTTGGCTAGCCGAGGCCGGATACGACCCGGTGTACGGTGCCCGTCCCTTAAAGCGTGTCATCCAACGGGAATTGCAGAATGCCTTGGCGACGATGATTCTCGAGGGACGCGCCCACGACGGCGACACCGTCACGGTCACCAGCGGCTCCGACGGTCTGACGCTATCCGCCGACACCCCAAAGGTCACGCTCCTCGATAAGGCCTCGTAATCGGTTAACCGGCAACGCGGTCTTAGCCGCATACAGCTGCGCTCCGCGATCGGCGGAAGCGCGACGGTTACGTCAACCCGCGAGAATCCAACTTCCATCTGATTGCCGGCAGGCAGTTCCGAAAGCCTGTTGGCTCTTGCCACCAACGGTCACCGTGCTTTGATACTCGCGGCAGGGTTGACCATTGCCATTCGATATGGTTCGCGTCGGTGTGAAGCTACCCGAGTTTCCGGAATCGGGATTTTGCCACACCGTCGTCCGGCCAATGGGATTGAATTCCATCGACCGCTGAATCGCGGTACTCGCCGCCAGGCGGTCAGCGTTGTCAAGGGACTGGCCGATTTCATTGCCGAGGAATCCGCCCAGCAACGTTCCGGCGGCCACTGCTGCCAACCGGCCACTTCCCGAGCCGATTTGGCCTCCAGCTAGTCCACCAAGGCCGGCGCCGAGCAAGGTGCCAAAGGTTTGCTTTTGGCCATATTGACTTCCAGCGCAGCCGCTCAAAACGACGGCCGCACCCAAAACCATCACATAACTCAACTGTCTCATAGCATCACACTCCTCAAAAAGGGATTGATTACACCAGGCGCGTGCCGCGTTGCCTAAGCTCTTGGCAAACCCGACTCGCTTGCCGGCAACCTATTCAAGGAACGCCTTGTGGCGTGTGAGCCAAATCACACCTCACCGGAGTGTGATTTCAGGTGATCGAGTCGAAGGTGCCGCAATGTAGTGGTATGCATGTGACGCAGGTCTGCGCTGCAGTCCTACTGCGTGCGGGGAGAACCAAAGAGGATTAGCGTTTGCACGAACGGTCTCCAGCAATCGACGCAACCTACCGTGATCACACGGTACCTTTTCTGAGGAATCGGGCATGGAACTATGGGAACGTTTCAATTCTGTCGGGACGATCTATAGGTTTGCACCTGTCTGAAAGAAAGGGACATCCTACCCGCTGGCCCTTTTTATTTCAATAACGATCAGGATTGGGTAGTGTCTCAGTTTGAAATCAGGCGTCGGAAAAATAGGGGGATTATACGCATAACTAGCCGTCAGTAGAAATTGTTGCAGGGTAGGCCCATATAGCAGCAAGTACTAATGCACAGACACCAAAAGCCTGAAATCCAGCGGCTTGAAAGACAACGCATCCGATGGCACCCGTAGTCATGCGTAGCCAGATCGGTCGCAGTGGCACTGATTTTCCCTGACCGCGACGGAATCGCGCAATCAACGTCAATATCAAGGCAAATAAACCCCCAAAGAAGATTGCCACAATTAACCCTTCTGCGGCTCCGTTCAACACTGTGGACATTGTTGTGTTCATGTTTCACCGCGTTTGTTTTTTCTGTGATTATTGGGGTTAATGGACCCGATCGTTCCGTTGGGTTACGATCGGAGAGAATCACCCAGCGCCGTTATGCTTGACGGTCACTCTCTGTCTTCTAGCATCTTCTCTTTCTCATTCACCGCCCTGATAATCCGTTCCGCGGCACGTTCACCGGCAATTTCCGGCGCAACTGGATCTGCTGGTGGCGCATCCCAAGGGACGCAGCCGATGATAATGAAGGGCTCATTCTTCGCTTTAGGACACATCTCTACCTCCGTGCTTGAAGCGTTTTCTCTCAAGAAAATCGTGGTTCAGCCTAAGATTAAAATTACACAGTTTTTATCCATAAACCATCCCAAAAAGATGGTGGTTTTCCTCGTCGCCAAGTAAGGAACCCACCACCGCAACGGGAAGGCAGTGCGAGTTGACAGCAAGCACCCCGCTCAAACTTTTCGGGGGTTTGAGCTTCTTCCCGGTTGCCTCTAGAAACCGACCTTCACGCCCAGCATGACCGCATCGGTGTCGCTGTCCTTGCCGCAAATGTCGTGTTTTCCATAACCATCAATACTTATTTCTTTGCACTTCGTGTCTGTCTCACGTTCGATGCGGGCGTATTGGAGATTGACACTGAGGCCAGGCGAAAGCGCGTAGCTCGTCGAAACCTGGAAGAAATCGTTTTTGTCGCTACCGCCCGTCCATATGTTGCCTTTTTCCCGTCCGTGAAGATAGCCTGCCGAGAATGCCCAAGGGCCTGTAGTGTAGCCCGCGCCAATGGTCCAGGAATGGCCTTCGGTGTTTTGCAACGTCTGAAGTCCGGTTTCTTTATCGTTATCTACCAGAGAGGCAATAGTGATGTTTCCGTCTCCGTCGCCACCCTGAAGATATTGGCCGTCCTCGACCTTCGCCCACCCGCCAGCAATGGTGAGGCCCTGCCAGGATACCGCGAGGCCAGTTTGAATTATCTTCGGGTCGTCGTTCAAATCTCCCACGTTTAGGCCGTGAGCTTCGAATGCCTCTCGAAGCCCTTCATCTTTTGCCAACCCTTTGAACTTTTTGAGATTATCGGGAGCATCAACCGTGCCGAAACCGGCTTGCGCGGTAATACCAAAGCCCTCAATTTCGCCCGAATAATGAGCCGCGATGTCGATTGCGTTGGTGTAGGTATTTTCTTCATTCGCGGTACCGAATCGCAGGCTGCCGCTATCCGATGCCCCAAAAGGGCTACTGCCCAAGTTCGCTTGGGTGTCGGGCGTCCACGATGCAGCGAACTGGAAGCCGTTGAAACGCGGCGTGAAGTAGGTCAGTTTCGGAGCTTTGTCCGAAAAGTCCAACGCCGTCGAGTGCGTGGGCCGAAGCAATCCAGCCGAATTTTGCGAAGTGGCGGCGAAGGCCGTTTCCCAACCGGAGTTGATCAGGATGCCTTCGTTGGGCGCTGCTGTGTCAAACGCCCAGTTGTGCCGCGCCGAGTCTTCCTGGCCAAGTTGGACGTGCCCGAAAGGTCCCGATATGTCCAACGCGGGCGGCGTCGATCACGTCGGTGTCCTGCTGGGTCTCCAGTTCGATGCGCCCGCCGACTTCGAGGCCATTATCAAGTTCGCCGCTGATTTTGAAGTAGATTTCCCCGACCTGAACGATATCGAGGTCGTTGCAGTCCGAACCTCGGCCAATCTCTTCATTCACGTTCGGTGTCCTAGGATCGTCCGGCATATATTTTTGGCAGTGATCGGTATTGACGATACCCTGCCATTGGTGGAAGAAACCACCGAGTTCCAGATGGATAGGCTGCGGTTCGGCCTGGGCCGGACTCGCGCCCGCCAAAAGCCCGACGCCCACCAAACTCGTGGTTCCGTACAGGTATTTTCTCATTCCCTTGTCTCCTCGCAATAATGAATGTTGGCTCGGCGTCTGGTGCCGGGCCGTTGCAATCATCACAGCTAAGAGTGAGGCCCCGCGTATTCGCCACACATGGGGAGCGACCCCATGCTGGTAGAAAGGCTGTTACATTCCGCGAGCAACCCGGCCTAAGGGGCGGGTAGCTGGATGATTGCGGTTTCAAGTATTGGGGAAAACCAGGGGGGTTGTCTAGAATGACACAAACTGCCCCTCCGATAAATTTGTGAACCGTGACTTTTTAGCAACACCTCTTGAACGAGGAAGGGCCAGCGGTTAAGCTAGCCCTAGCACAAGTTCATCCTTGTTGGGTCAATTCTAACGGGGAGGCTTTGCTATGTCTACCTCTCAAGAGCATCAAGAATTCCCTTCGCCATGCGAATCAACTCGTCTCGATTTCCAGTTACAGCGATCCTCTGAGTCTTCTCGCGAAGCGTCGCAAAAGACTCCTCGCCCGCGTAAGCAAGATGGAAGCCTAGGGCAAAAGTATCGGGTTGAGACCCTGTTTTCGATGAAATTTTCACCAATTTCATATCCGTCAGCCGAAACACGAAAGGAAACTCATGCTGCAATTCTTGATGCGTTAAATCGGCGCGATCTTTCCCCATAGGGCTCTCTTGTCTGATTCAGAACGTACGTGGCGAACCCACTTTTGGCTGCTTCATATTCTGGCTTTTCTTACCGCCAGTCACGAAACGGTCAATCACGGCATAGGGGAATATGTGCGCGGCGATGCCCATACCAATACGATTGAGGGTTATTTCTCAATCTTCAAGAGAGGCATGAAAGGTGTTTACCAGCATTGCTCAAGCAAGCACCTAAAACGCTACCTTTGCGAATTCGATTTTAGGTATAATGCCCGGGTTGCTCGGCGCATTGAGGACGCCGAGCGAATGGAACTTGCGCTTACCGGGATCGTTGGAAAGCGGTTGCTGTACAGGGACTCACCGGCTATGTAAGTCTGCCAAATCAGTCGGAGATTGTCGTGGCAGCTCTCAAGGTGGGGTTCGTGCTCAACAAGGGGCGTCGGGGCGCTCCATTGGGTAAGCTTGGGAAAATATCTGAGCAAGTTGAAAAGTTTTTGATTGCCCTAACCCATGACAGTGGCGTTCAGGCACAGCAAGGAGAATGGCTTGCGGCAAATTTCAAAAACAGTTCTGTCGCATTCCAAGCGGAATTCCAGGGTGCTGTTGATCAACAAGAGGCCGAAACCTTTGAAAGCAATCTAGTTTTTCTAGCGGACTTCGATCCCGACAATGAGGGGTTGAGTGGAACTCTACGCGAGAAAACTGCATTAGAGTATGCCAAGATCGGGTATCTTATTGACCCAGACGAGCAAATTGAGTTGGGCATCATCCCGCACAATGGCGGTGAGCCCCGATGGAAAGCTATCACTTACCACAAGTCTGAGAGCATTAAAACGAGGGTTGAAACCCCTTTGCGCGGGCATGGATCGCTACAGGGGATAATTCATTCTTGGTTCAAAGAAGCACAAAATCCATATTTTCAATTTCGAGAGCTTTCAACTAATAAACTCATAAGAGTAGAATACAAACAAAATCAATATGGCCGAATCGCAAATGCCGTAAAGGAAAGAAACACGGTTTTGGTGATCTCTGGCCATTGTATCTATGAAAGAACTAGTAGAGATTTGGTGTGCATGCGTCTTGATTCAATGTTAGAAACGTCTTCTCTAACGCCTGGGGATTTTAACAATCTCTGGGGCGCGTTCCCGAATTTTGAACATGACGAAAATTCCGCAATCCTATAATGCCAAACAAACCGGCAATTTATGCTGACGCTGCATGTTTTATTGATGCGGTAAAGTTCGACACAAACACGCAATTGGAAGATCTAAGGCGCAAGGATGCATGGTATTTCAAAAAACTTCTTCAAGCACATAGAGACCGTGAAATAACGGTTTACACATCGACCCTTTCGATAGCCGAAGCAACTCATATCGGGAAAACGCCAGTTCCACAAAACGTTCAAAAAGCATTCGACGCCCTTTTGACATCTGGACAATACTGCTACCTTATTCAGGACACCCCATTCATATGCATGGACGCAAGGGATTTGCGTTGGAGAGACGACATTGCTTTGCGGGGGCCGGACAGTATTCATCTATCGTCTGCTTTGAATCGAGAATGCGCAGAATTCATTAGTTTAGACAAAAGATTTTCTCGAATAGAGGAATACAGTGAAAAACTGGCAGGCAAGGGCATAAGGATAATCATCCCCTCACACACAAAGGTTCTTCCCAAGAAGTATCTGCAAGGAGATTTATTAGGAGATGCCTGGGAGAAAAACGATGAAAGTACCGCCGAAGAATAAGGTGAGTCCGCAAATCGACAAATTCCGCCACGCCGCTCGCGAGCTTGAGTGCGACGACGACGAAGGCCGCTTCAAGGAAACGGTCAGGCGGATCGCGCGTCCACAAGGCAAGAAAAAAGCCCCGGCAGCGAGGCCGGGGCCAAGTGGACACCGCTTGGGGAATGAGGTTTAGCGGTGCCGGGAGGTTAATATCGGCTATTCCACTAGCGCCCGGTTTCTTCGGCTTTCAAGCTGTTCCAATTCGGCATCTCGTTTGGCCTGCAATTCCTCAACTTTCCGCTCACACGCATCATCGTCGGTGTTGCGCCCGCTAGAGCACTGAGCCTCCGCATAGGCGATCGCCTTCTCCCATTTGTCTTCCACCTGTTTTCGTCGGCGGTCATACCAATCGTCGCGCTCGCCAGTAGTGGAAAAACCCAACGGATCGAGAATGACCATGAAGCGCGGTGGAAACTGGAGACCTCTAAATACTCTGATTTCTGATGAATTTGATCCTGGCGACGTCGGTTGTTCGTCCGGTCTTGCGGTCGGCTTGGCGATTTTCTGGAATTTGGGATCGTTACGGGGTGAATTTCGGTTATCCGGGCGCACTTCGGGCTTCGAG
>JAAXGF010000152.1 GCA_012267605.1 Alphaproteobacteria bacterium
TTAGCATCTTCGCGACCCCAGAGTTGCGGAAGTCGGGTTAAGGCTAATCAGGAGCTCGGCACGACAACGGCCGTTATCACCCACAACGCCCCCATCGCCGCCTTGGCTGATCGGGTTATTCGTTTCGGTGACGGCCATATCCACAGCGTTGAAGACAACGCACACAAACTCTCGCCTCAGGATCTCAGTTGGTGAGATGGGGAGGCGAAAACTGGAGAGGCAGCCTGTGAAAGCTGGACCCCGGGCTTGACCCCACTCAATCGAAAACTGGCGCGCGACTTGTGGCGCCTACGCGGCCAGGGAATCGCCATTTCCCTTGTCGTCGCCGCTGGAATTTCCTTGATGGTCGGTATGTTCGGCACGCTCAACTCTTTGCAGGAAAGCCGCATCGCCTTTTATGAGCGCTACCGCCTGGCGGACGTGTTCGCCGAAGTGAAAAGGGCGCCCGAGCTGCTCATATCTCGTGTTCGTCAGCTGCCTGGCGTGGCGGTTGCCGAATCCTGAATCGTCTCAGACGTCACCTTAGACATTGTTGGAATGAGCGAACCCGCCACCGGACGCTTGCTTTCGCTGCCGGAACGCGGCCGACCATTGTTGAACGACCTACATCTCACGGAAGGGCGGCTGATCGCACCCAACCGACCCGACGAAGCGATCATTGGTCAGGCGTTGGCGGAGGCCCATGGGCTGACCCTGGGCGACCGCATCGGCGCCATCATCAATGGCAAGAAACGGTGGCTCGTCATCGTCGGTGCGGCCTTGGCACCGGAATACGTCTACAGCCTTGGGCCGGGACAAATCATGCCCGACGACGCGAGATTCGGCGTGTTGTGGATGGGCCGTGAGGCGATGGAGGCTGCGTTCGATCTCGACGGTGCCTTTAACTCGGTGAGCCTGTCGTTATTGCGCGGCGCCAACGAGAGGGAAATCATTCGTCGCCTCGATCTGCTGCTCGAACCGTTCGGGGGCGTTGGCGCATACGGGCGCAAGGACCAAACATCCGACTTTTTTCTTACCAACGAGTTCAAGCAGTTGCGCACGTTCGGCAGCGTTATTCCGCCGATTTTCCTGGCCGTGGCCGCTTTCTTGTTAAATATCGTCATCACTCGAGTCGTACAAACCGAGCGCGAGGAAATCGGGCTTCTCAAGGCTTTTGGCTACGCCGACCTGGAGGTTGGCTGGCATTATTTGAAACTGATCGGTGCCCTGTGCACAGCCGGGCTCGGCCTGGGTCTCGTCGGTGGTTTCTACTTCGGCCAACTAATGACCGAAATGTACACTTATTATTTTCGTTTCCCGGTACTGGCCTATCGCTTGGACCCTGGTGTATTTGGCGTTGCGGCGGGCGTTAGCCTGCTGGCCGGCGTGGCCGGCGGCGTTAACGCCGTTCGCCAAGCGGTACGGCTGTCGCCCGCCGTCGCCATGGCACCTCCGGCACCGACCCGTTTCCACGCGGGGGCATTTGGGGATGGTGCGCGGATTCTGAATTTGTCGCAGCCCACGCGCATGATATTCCGCCATTTGTGGCGCTGGCCATGGCGCACAGGGATGACCGTCGCCGGCAACGCGTTCTCCGTTGCGCTCATGGTGTTGGCCATGTTCTTCCTCGATTCGGTCGAGGAGGTCATCGACGTTTATTTTTTCCAGGCGCAGCGGCAGCATATGACGGTGACCTTCGTTGAGCCTCGCTCGGCGCGGATCGTTCACGAGATCGGCAATTTGCCTGGTGTCCTTGCCACCCAACCAGGGCGCACCGTTCCCGCGCGTCTGCGGCACGGCCCCTACGTAAAACGCCAAGGGGTCACCGGCATGGTCGAGGGTGCGACGCTGAATCGGCTGCTTGATCGTGACCTGCGCCCGGTGGCTCCGCCGCCGGGTGGTTTGGCCCTGTCCCGCAAAATCGCCGAGGATTTGCGCGCTGTCGTTGGTGATTGGGTAACAGTCGAGACAATGCAGGGACGTCGGCCGGTAGTGGACGTTCCGGTGACGCAAATCGTCGAGGAGTACATGGGTTTTCCGCGTATATGGGCTTCGATGCGCTCAACCGGCTCATGGGCGACGGCCCCACAGTTTCCGAAATCCATATGTTGGTGGATGGTGGTAAGGCGGAAGCGCTCTATCGCCATCTCAAAAACACACCTGCGGTGACTGGGATCATCCATCGCACGGCCGCGCTGAATAGCTTTCGCCACACCATGGAGCAGACGATGTATGTCATGATTTTTTTCTACATCGTCTTCTCCAGCGTGATTGCATTCGGCGTTACCTACAACGCCGCGCGTATCGCTTTGTCGGAGCGGTCACGAGCCTTGGCCAGCCTGCGAGTCCTCGGTTTTACGTCGGGTGAAGTCACGTACATTTTGTTGGGTGAATTGGCGCTCTTGACCCTGATGGCGTTGCCCGCAGGCGTGTTCGTCGGTTATGGCTTGGTATGGCTCCTTTCACCCATGCTCGATACGGACATGTACCAGTTTCCCGCTGTCATTGAACCTTCCACTTACGGGTACGCGATGCTGGTCGTGCTCGGATCGGCGCTGATTTGCTGGTGGCGCATGGGCCGCCGCTTGATCGGACTGGATCTGGTCGCCGTTTTGAAGACCCGGGATTGAGACAATGGCGAAGCCCGCCCCGCGCTTGATTGTCATCGGCGGTATCGCGCTGCTCGTCGTTTTAGCCATCGGCTGGACCTTGCGTCCGCGTCCGGTACCCGCCGACTTCGCGCCAGTCGTTCGTGGCAACTTGAGGGTGACGGTGGACGATGAGGGCGAGACTCGACTGAAGGACGTCTATGTGGTTTCAGCGCCCGTACGCGGCCGCGTAGATATCGAGGTCGGGGATACGATCCGCGCAGGTAAGACCGTGCTGGCCACCTTCGAGCCGACCGACCCGGCGATCCTTGACGTGCGCAGCCGTACAGAGGCCGAATCCGAGGTAAACGCGGCTGAGGCGGCAATTCAATTGGCCGTTGCCGAACGTGAGCGGTCGGCGGTCGAGCTGGCTTTCGCTGAATCAGAATTGAGTCGCAAGGAGCCCCTGGCCGAACGCGGCACCATCTCCGCCGCCGATCTGGACCGGACGCGGCTGGAAGCCAACCGGGCCCGCGCCGCTGTCGCCGAGGCGCGCGCCAACGTCAAGGTCAAGCGCAGCCAGCTGGAAATGGCCCGCGCCGCCTTAATTACGACCTATGGACCGGTCGAATCCGAGGGTGCGCGCAACGCCGGCGACGATCGATTTGTCATTCCCGTGCGCGCACCGGTGAGCGGGCGCGTGATGCGAATTATCCAGGAAAGCGAAGCGGTGGTCGCGCCGGGGACGCCGATTCTGGAAGTGGGTGATGCGTCGCGGCTCGAAATCGTGGTCGACTTGTTGTCTACCGACGCCGTGAAGGTCACGGAAGGCGACCGGGTTATGATCGAGGAGTGGGGCGGTCCGGCGACTCTCGCTGCCGTTGTGCGGCGAGTCGAACCGTTTGGTTTTACGAAAGTTTCGGCTCTAGGAATTGAGGAGCAGCGGGTCAACGTCATCATTGATCTGACGGCTCCCCCCGAAGAGTGGCGCGCGCTCGGATACGGCTATCACGTCGAGACGCGCATCGTTATTGACGAGCGCAAGAGCGTCTTAAAGGTACCATTGAGCGCACTGTTTCGTGCCGGCGGGAAATGGCGCGTGTTCGTCAGTCGTGACGGTATTGCACGTGTACAGGAAATCGAGTTGGCCCAGCGCAATGATTTAGAGGCCGAAGTTGCTTCCGGCTTGTCGGAAGAGGATCGCGTGATTCTCCATCCTAGCGACCGAATAGCCGAAGGCGTCGCCGTCGAAGCCCGGCCTGCCGTGGATGACGGTCTACCGTAGGCTTTCGTAGACTCTTGACAGCGAAAAGACGCCATGCTTTTTGGCGCCAACACGATAAGACTGGGTCGAGACGGCCAAATTCGAAGCCATCCGACGCCGACCCCAGGGTAGCATCCACTAGGATCCGATCCGCTAGGGTCAATTCCAGGACATCAAATCTAGATTGCCGCGGGGCGCCACGTCCGCGCGACGCACGTCAAGAGGAGGATGATATGTCACTACGCTTGGGCGATACCGCCCCCGATTTTTCCCAAGACTCGACGGAAGGGAGGATCAACTTCCACAACTGGATCGGCGATAGCTGGGCGGTGCTATTTTCCCATCCAAAGGACTTCACGCCGGTGTGCACCACCGAGCTGGGCGAAGTCGCGCGAATCAAGGAAGAATTTGCAAAGCGGAATTGTAAGATACTAGCGGTCAGCGTTGATACCGTGGAGGACCATAAGCGATGGTCCAAGGACATCGAGGAGACGCAAGGGCAAGGCCCTAACTACCCAATTCTTGGTGATCCGGACCGCAAGGTCGCGGATCTTTACGAAATGATACATCCCAACGCGTTGGACACCTTGACCGTGCGCACGGTGTTCATCATCGACGCGAACAAGAAGATTCGTACCATGATTACTTATCCGGCGAGCACGGGGCGGAATTTCGACGAAATCCTTCGCGTCGTCGATTCACTTCAGCTCACTGACCAGTACAAGGTCGCCACACCCGTGAATTGGCGTGATGGCGACGACTGCATCATTGTGCCGACGTTGACCGATCCGGACGAGTTGAAGGAAAAGTTTCCCGATGGCTACAAGATGGTGAAACCCTACTTGCGCATCGTTCCACAGCCCAACAAATAGAAGCTGTTCGGATCACGTGCCAAAGGTTGCGCGCCCTAGTTCCACTCGATGTGGCCAGGGCGCCAGCTTTTTCGGCGTGACTTCGTTCTGCCACGATAATCGAAGGAATTCCAATATTGGCCGTACCGGCTGAATCTTGGTTCCCAGCGCGTTAAACGTTTGCTGGCGAAGGCGGTCGGGCGGCTGATGCCATATTCGTCAATTTCAGCCAGTGGACTGAGTATGGGATTCTTGAAAATTTAATTATTGATGCCTATTGTCCGGACCCATCCATGCCGAATTCATTAGATTCTGAATCCGAGAATTCGACAAAATCAAAGAATTCGTTGAGTTGGCACGCCCCGGAATTTTCAAAATCATAGCTGAAGAAGGAATCGAGACGTGAAGATTTCCGTAACGGGCGTTGCCGGATTTCTCAGCAGTCATTTGGCCGACCGCTTTCTTGAATCGGGGCATGAAGTTTTCGGCGTGGACAGCCTGATTGGCGGCGAAATCATCAACGTCCCGCCGGCGACTCAATTCTATCAGTACGATTGCTGCGACCGAAACTCGGTCGCCCGGGTAATGAAGGATTGCGACGTCGTTTATCACTGCGCAGCTACCGCCTACGAGGGGTTGTCGGTGTTCTCCCCGGCACTCGTGTCGCGCAATATCGTTGACGCGTCTGTGTCGGTTATATCCGCGGCCATCGAAAATGGCGTCCAAGCGTATCGTATTTTGTTCCTCCATGGCCCGGTACGGCACGAGGTTCCGTTCCGTGAGGAATATGATCCGCGCCCACAAGACCCCTACGGTATCTCGAAAGTAGCTGCTGAACATATGTTGAGAAATTTGTGTGAGGTGCACGGCGTGGAATACGTCATCGCGGTGCCGCACAACATTATCGGACCACGGCAAAAATTTGACGATCCCTACCGGAACGTCGCTTCGATCATGATCAACCTAATGCTTCAAGACCGCCAACCGATTATCTACAGTGATGGCGAGCAAAAACGGTGCTTTTCGTTTGTCGAAGATTGCCTTGGCTGCCTGGTCGAAATGTTGGACCGGCCCGATGTGGTCGGTGAAGTCATCAATATCGGGCCGGATGAAGAGTTCATCACGATCAACCATCTGTATGAAACCATCGCCGATTTAACGGGCTATCAGGGCGAGCCAATTTACATGCCGGGCCGTCCACAAGAGGTACGTCTTGCGACCTGCTCGGCAAACAAGGCGCGCAAGTTGCTCGGATACGAGACGAAAGTGGACCTGCGCCATGGTTTGCAGTCGATGATACAGTACATCTCGGCACACGGGACGCGGAAGTTCCGCTACCACCTCGAGCTGGAAATCGTAAACGAAAGTACTCCGCAGACTTGGCGAGACCGGCTTTTTTAGTCAGTAGTTCCCGATGTCAGCGAACGGCCAAGATCCAAAAACGTTGCTGATCGTTTTGGGCGCGATGAAGTCCGGGACGTCGAGTCTTTTCGACCTATTGGCCCGGCATCCCGCCATTTGCCCAAGTTCGACCAAGGAACCATATTTTTTTGCGGACGAAACCCGGTGCTGTCAGGTTCACGCCGCGTACTTCAAACTGTGGCAACCTGAACCGGGCCAGACCGTCCTCATGGAAGGGTCCACGGATTACACGAAATACCCCTATATTCGAAACGTGCCGGAGCGGCTGAAAGCGCTCGAGGATGCCGGCCATAACCTAAAGTTCATCTATATCATGCGCCATCCGGTGGCCCGCATGGAATCCCACGTCCGCCATCTCTTCCTACACCGATGCGACGTCATTCAGCGCCCGGTGGAACTCGCGCGTCTCGACGTCGGTATTCTCGACCGGTTCGTTGCCCTGTCGTCCTACGCATTTCAGCTCGATCAATTCAGAAAGTGTTTTGAACGCGATCAGTTTTTCCTGACGACTTTCGAAAAGCTAATGGCCGACCGTACGGGAACCGTGAACGAAGTATTGGAATTCCTTGACCTGTCACCGATGGTCGACGAGGACTTCAAAGCGGCCAAGGCGGCGAATGTTACCGAGAACGTGCGTACCTGGCACTATCTACCGAGTGCCTATCGGATTCTTACGGACAACTATTTGATCAAGAACATCGTGTCCCCACGAATTCCCGAACGCTGGAAAGCGAAACTACGCGATCGGGTTACCCGGCAGTATCCGCACCGCGTGACCTTGACCGAAGAGGAAAAAATCATCTCGCTCGAACGGCTCAAACCTGACCTGCGGAGATTAAAGGAAGAATGGCAGGTCTCGTATGTTGACGACTGGGGCATCTCCTTGTGAACTCGCAGCCGACGCATTTTTGATCAGGGGGCATCGAACATGAGCGATACGTCCGTGGAAACTCCCGAGAATCGCCGCCTACTTATCGTTGTCATCAATTGGCATCAAGAGGACGAAACGTTGCCATGTCTTCGGCAACTCCGTGCCCAAGTGCCGGAGGGCACCTCAATCCTATTGGTAGACAATGAGGGCGATCAAAAATCCGCTGCGGCGTTCGACGCGCATCCAGAGCTTTTCGACCAATATCACCGGTTCGAGGAAAACCTTGGCTTTACCGGCGGATGCAATTTTGGATTGTCGTTTGCTCGTAACTGCCCAGGTCTGATCCC
>JAAXGF010000031.1 GCA_012267605.1 Alphaproteobacteria bacterium
CATGACCCTGCCGCAACAGCCCACACCGCGGATCTGCGCCTGACGGCCCTCGATTCGCCCCCTCCATTTGGCGCCCTGTAGTGCCGACCTTTGGAGGTCCGATTGTGGAAAATCAATGGGTTAGCATCTTCGCGACCCCAGAGTTGCGGAAGTCGGGCTAGTGTCGCGAACAATTCAGCGAACTATATCCTGTATGCCCTTGTGGCTGTTTCAATATGCTCATCGTCACATTTTCCGTGCAGACTGTATAATTGCGGCGACAACATCGGGTTATTTGAAAACAAAAAATTAACCCTCTAAGGGTAGGAGCGGATTGACAAATTCTATCGATCACCGCATCGTGCCGGGGCTGCTCAGAGGCCCCAACAACCGGCCCAGGAGCAATCCGACCGCGGTACGGACCGAAACGGGGGATATACGGTATGAATTTTAACCGGGTGACGGCGGGTTTATACTCGCTTCTTGTCGTCGCCATACTTATTATTTTGAGCGCTGGCCTATTATACCAAAGCGAAGCCGCCTATAAGCCGGATTATTTAAGCTACAAACGGAACCCGGCGGAACGTTATTCGTCTGCCGCATCGAATGCCGTGGAATTGCCATCATCAGTCTCTTCGGATGACACGGTTGACGGCGCGGATACCGTTCAATCCACAATTCGGGCTGTGCGCATCAAAAAGGGCGATACGCTGATCGCGGTGCTGGTTAGGGCAGGGTCCGAATTGCGCGAGGCGTATGCTGCGGGTCAGGCCCTTGAACTACGATACAATATGAAGCGGCTGCCCATCGGCACCGAACTCACGACCGTTTTTGCCAACCGCCCTGACCGCCGATACTTGGCCTCGGTGAGCCTGCCGTTGGCGAACGGCGGCTACCTCGTCGCTGAACGACGACGATACTTGGACGTAAATCCGCGCTTCGAAAGCGACATTAGAGGCGAACCGAAGACCGACACAGTGGTGAGTACTAGGACCGAAGCTCCCTCCGAATTGGTTACTTTGCGCATTCGTAAGGGAGACACGTTGGCCAAGGCTTTGGTTCGCGCTGGCGGCGGCCTAACGGAGGCTTACCTTGCGGCCAAGGCGATCGGCCGACATTTCAATCTTCGCCGTGTGCAGATCGATCAGAAGGTGACGGTCGAGCTAGGCACTGGCACGGATGGGGACCGTGCTCTTGTGGCGGCGGATCTGGCCCTTAAGACCGGTGATTTCATCATCGCGCGTCGTGCCGCAAATGGGGGGTATCAAGCTGTTCGCCGAGACCAGGGACTAAACGTCGCCGCCGACGGCTCCGACGGCCCAGGTCTCGAGGAGCCGAAGTGGACGGCGCAATCGGCCACCGGCATCGTGGTTGCCGGCAGTCGCGAAGTGGTTCGGGTGCGCCGTGGTGATTCTTTACGCAAAGTGCTGCGCCGTTCGGGCATCGATGGGGCCGAGGCCGAGGCCGCAGTCCGTGCGCTATCTAAGGGCTTCGATCCCCGTAACCTGCAAATCGGTCAGCCAGTGACGATGGTTTTTGGCACCGATTTTAACGGCCAGCATGGCCTCACCGCTCTAGGGATTTCGCTTTCGTCAACTCATCACGTTGTGGCCAACCGGTTGCCCACCGGGGAATTCCAGGTCGTTCGTACCCGTCAGCCGCTGACTGTCATGCCGAGCCGAACCGCGATGATCGAACCCGATACGACCGAGGGCAAAAGTTCGACTTCAATATCTGGGGTCACGAGCGCCATGGAACAGCGATCGTTGATTCCCCTTGATGACGAAAATCGAAAACGAATGCAAATCAGACCCGGCGACACCTTGATGGACGTATTGATCCGCGCCGGATGCGAGCGGCCAGATGCGCACCAGGCGATCACCGCGATGCGCTCCGTTTATGATCCGCGCGAGCTGCAGGTCGGCCAGACGTTAACCGTTGCCTTCACCCCGGACGAGACTGATTTTGGTCGCACGGGGAACCTTACAGGCGGTTTCACCGGTTTGAGCCTCGCGTTGGCACCGGGACGCTCGGTCAAAGTTGGCCGCACAGACGACGCCGGATTCGCAGCCCGGATGGTGGAAACACCATTGACGCGCTCATTGATTCACGCAAGCAACGAAATCTCCTCGAGCCTCTACGGCGCCGCCATCAAGGCGGAGTTGCCCATGCCGGTGCTCGTGGACATCATCAGCGTGTTTAGCTTTGATGTCGATTTCCAGCGGGAGATTCAGCCGGGTGACAACTTTGCTGTGCTGTTTGAGCGCTTCTCCGACGAGACCGGCCGTAATGTTCGCGACGGCGAGGTGGTGTACGCGCAGCTAGAGCTCAGCGGCCGGAAGCTCGCGGTCTACCGTCATACAACGGCTGACGGCCTCACAGACTATTTTAACGCTCAAGGCCATAGCATTCAGAAGTCCCTGATGCGGACGCCGATTAACGGTGCTCGTTTGTCTTCCGGATACGGCATGCGGAAGCATCCCATAATGGGTTACAACAAAATGCACCGTGGCGTCGATTTCGCTGCGCCTAGCGGTACACCAATTAAGGCCGCCGGTGCGGGTGTCGTGGAATCCGCTGGCCGCAACGGAGGCTACGGCAACTACATCCGAATTCGTCATGATGGCAGCTACGCGACGGCCTATGCCCATCTTAGTCGATTTGCCAAAGGAGTTCGGCGAGGCCAACGAGTAAACCAAGGACAAGTTATCGGCTATGTCGGTTCGACCGGGCGTTCAACCGGACCCCACCTCCATTACGAAGTGCTGCGTAATGGAGCGCAGATCAATCCGATGAGCGTCAAATTGCCCACCGGTAAAAAGCTCACAGGCAGTGCGCTGGAGAAATTCGCGCGATTCCGATCGGAAATCGACAGACGACTCGCTGCCTTGCCGCCCGGTCGCAAGCTGGCTTCCAGCCGCTGTCAGACAACCGAAACGGTGCTCTGTTAGACCTTATACACCGTCGCCATTGGAGGAAGAGGGTCGCTACGAACTCCTAGACCATCCTCCTCTCCCATACTTAGGGGATGGAAAAGTCTCATGGATCACAGCGCGACGCCGCCCCCATTACTATACGACGGCCCGCCCGACGCGCGTTGGGTCGTGGCCCTCGCCCACGGCGCCGGCGCGGCCATGGATAGCCCGTTTATGGCGACCATGGCAGGGGGGTTGGCTGCCGCCGGCCTGAGGGTCGTCCGCTTCGAATTTCCCTATATGCGTACGCGCCGGGCAAGTGGGGTGAAACGTCCGCCCGACGGTGCACGGACTTTAGAAGCCTGTTGGCGATCGGTGATTGAAACGCTCGGTGGCAGCGATAGGCTCGTTGTTGGCGGCAAGTCTCTGGGCGGACGAATCGCCAGCTTGATTGCCGATGATGTCGAAGCTAGCGGATTGCTGTGTCTCGGATACCCTTTTCACGCGCCGGGCAGAGCAGCGAATCCGCGTATCAACCATCTTCGCCAAATGCGCACGCCGACCCTAATTCTGAAAGGAACTCGGGACGCCCTGGGCAATCAAGCCGATGTCGCGAGCTATCCCCTTTCCAAGGCAGTCTCGCTCGAGTGGATACCGGACGGCGACCACTCTTTCGCCCCACGAAAAGCCTCGAGCCGTACTCTGGAAGAAAATATGGCACTCGCCATTACCGCGGCCTGCGCGTTCGTAAAGGGGCTTTGATCGAAGACATGCCCCTCAGGAATTGCCTGACCGAGTAACGCCGTTTCCGCATCCGTCAATTCGGATATCGTCGATCATGGAAATGTTCGTAACGCTCGTCACCGATCCGACCGCCTGGACGGCCCTGGCCCGACTTCCGCAACTCGGGGGTCGCGAAGATGCTAACCCATTGATTTTCCACAATCGGACCTCCAAAGGTCGGCACTACAGGGCGCCAAATGGAGGGGGCGAATCGAGGG
>JAAXGF010000113.1 GCA_012267605.1 Alphaproteobacteria bacterium
TTGTTCGCCGATTCGGTCGGCTGGCGGCGATTCTCGGTGTCCCGGGTCGTCGCGGCGTTAATCACGTTCGCTTTAGGGAAATCCGCACGAGGATAGATATTGCGATTCTTTTCTTGAGCGACTGATTGGTAGCGTCTTCACTCGCGGTCGCTTCTGTGGATTCCGTGTCCGCGTTTTCACTCATCGGCGAATCTCCCAATATTTGCGCGAATCCAATCCCGTCCTGTAGTGCGGGACGGGAAATCTACCTGCGAGATTAGAAGTTAAATGGTTAATAAGCCGTTTATCCGGGAGTTGGCTTTGTGGTGCCAGCGACGCTATTCCTATTGCCGCTAGTGCCGCGAATTCATAGGGTAGTAACTTCGTTTTTCGCAGGTGATGATTCTATTGGGATTCGTTGTGAGAGCGAAGTTTCTGGGATCCGGGAGTGCCAACCCGCAAGCACTCCGCGTTCCATTTGATTCCGTGCGCGTTTTGGTCGGGTACGACATCCACACTGATTTTTGACATGTGTGTACTGAGTGGAAAACTTCAGCTAATTCACGTTGCGGCAATTTTAGGCTTCCTTTCTTCGCTCGTGGCCATGCCGCTATCGGGGCGCTGCGAGGATGGATCACCGCTTCCCACACCGCGGAGTTTTCTTCGCGTTATCGACGGCAATACCCTGTTTGTCCGAGGTATGAGCATCCGGCTATTCGGAATAGATGCACCGGAACAGCGACAGGAATGTGGCTATCAAGGCGGCACATGGAATTGCGGACGATTGGCAGCCCGTGCACTGGCGCGAAGAATCGGCAAGGGCGTCGTGCGTTGTGAAGAGAAGCGGAAGGATCGATATGGCCGCTCGATTGCGGTCTGTTTCGTCGGCGAGGTGAATTTGAACGCTTGGATGGTATCGGAGGGCTGGGCCTTGGCCGACCCCGATTTCGCTGAAGATTTTGCTAAACAAGAGGCGTCGGCGGCGGAACACGGAAAGGGGATATGGCGCGGCGACTTTGTCAAGCCTTGGGATTGGCGGCGGGGGGTCAGGCTTCGTCATCTCCCTTCCAGAGACGTGTCGAGAAGGGAATGCCCGATTAAGGGGGCGATTCACCCCTCGGGTGCCCGAATTTTCTATCCGCCAGGATCCCGCGTCTATGATCGCATTAGCATAGATTCGGAAAAGGGCGAACGCTGGTTTTGTACCGAGCAAGAGGCGCTCGAAGCGGGGTGGACAAAAACCGTCCCATGACGGACATGACCCACAGGCGGATCCGTAATTGTTCTAGGTTGACTATGGAGTTCCTGTTTGTTCGCGTAGTTTCGCGAGCAATCCATTCATGCCTTCGCGGTTCACAACAGAGGCAATTTCGGATCGGTGGGTGACTAAAAGACTCACGCCTTCCACTAAGACGTCGACGATCTTGAATTCATTGTCGCTTCTTCGCACCCGGTAATCGACCCGGAAAGGCGTGCCGTCGGCGCCAAAAATATTTGTGTTGACGATGCTGTCGCGCGCGTCAATCGGGACGACCTGAACAACCTCGAATGTCTCCCCAGCGTAAGAATCGAAGCGCGCCGCATAGGTATCGACGATGAACTCAGGGAATAGAACCAGGTACTCGTCACGCTGTTCCGGCGTCGCGGTCTGCCAGTAGCGTCCGAGCACGAATTTCCCAATCGTTTCTAAATCAAAACCCGTTGAAACCAGGCTGCGAAACTTTTCCCGTCTTTCAACCTTTTTGCTACCTGATATCCGCAGGATATCGAGAGCACGATCGCCGAGTGAACGGATGAAAGCTGCTGCGGGCTCGGTTTCGGCCATTGCTCGGCCGTGGGTCGGAAACAAACACAGAGCGACAAATCCAAGGGCTACCAAAAGTACGTTGAGTCGGTAGATGCGCATGGCTTAATCCAACGAACTGACCGAATCCTTGTCCCCGCTTTCCTCGACATCAATATCGTCCACCTCTTCGGGTGCGACATCTTTTTCCAATTCATCAACGAATTCTTCCTCGAATTCATCGTCAAATGATATGTCGGGAAACGGCGGCGGTTCACCATCGCGGATTTCGTTCTCGCGGCGTTGGCGATAAAGACTGCGAATGGTCGCGTAATAATCTATGGAAGTTCCCTTAATCTCCTCGAGTGCTTCGAGAACTTCCTCGCGTTGATCAACACCATCGACCACCCGGCGCGACAGAGAAACGACGAATGGGGCAACAAAGGTCAAGGGGTCGAAGAAGGTGTCCACAACCAACCCCGTGGCGTCTCTGGCGTTAGAGGGACCAAGGAGGGGAATGACAAAATATGGGCCCTCGCCAACGCCCCAAACCGCGAGGGTTTGTCCGAAGTCTTCGTCGTGGCCTTCCATGCCTTCCGCTGAGGCAACGTCGATAAGCCCACCAACGCCGAACGTTGAGTTCACCAGAAACCGGATCAGCGTGTCGTGAGCGCGTTCGCCTTTACCCTGCAAAATGTCGTTGGCCAAATTAACCGGTGAGCGCAAATTTTGGAGAAAGTTGCCGATTCCTTGTCGGCCTAAATCCGGAACCACTGTGCGATATCCCCGGGCGGCTGGCTCAACGACCGATTCATCTATGCTGTCGTTGACGTCGAATATGACACGGTTGGTTGGCTCAAGACGGTCATTTAGCTCGTCGTATGCCGCGATCGCCTCTGGGTCGTCATCGGAAGGTCTTGATGCGCAGCCATGGGTAAGGATTGTGGCGGCGAGGATAACTCCGCACCAGCGGTACGCGGTAATGACGTTCGCTCGGGCCATGATGATCAATTTGCCCCCGGATGGAAACTTACGTGAAACTTTCGACTGCTAGCGATTTCCCACCCGCGTCGATGGGCCCCTCCCATGGGCTAATCGACCGTACGCCAAACACCAAAAATTAAATCAAGCTTCCTAACGCATTGTTAGCGAAATTTGATCAGAAAACCGTCAACCGCCAAGCCACTCCAGACTGTTTTCGTTTATCATAGCCTGGCTGGGAAGACCACCCGGTGAATCAATCCATGGAAAGCAATTTTTGGATTTCTCAGGAATGTAATGTCCTCGGACTTGGGCAGGCGAATCGTTGCGTCCCAAGAACTTGACGCGCATCAATAAATTGATTTTTCATATTTAGATATATACATGTACAGTTATGCGTATATGATTGTATTGTGGATCGTAGCCGATGCAGTTAGTGCCGTCTTTCGACCAAACCCTTGCCGTTTTGCGCGCCGTGGCGGAATCCACGCGACTAAGACTGGTCTTCCTATGTTCCCATGGAGAGCTAACTGTGACTGAGCTGACTGAAGCACTGGGGATCGAGCAACCGCAGGTTTCGCGCCACCTAAAAATTCTTTGCGATGCCGGTGTGCTCGAACGATTTCGCGAGGGGGCCTGGGTCTTCTACAGTTTGGGCCAGGGAGGTGGCAGTTCTCTGGCACGGAATTTACTCAATTTCGTGCCATCGGATGACGCCAGTCTGGTGCTCGACCGGCGGCGTATGGCACGAATTCGGCGGGAACGGGAGCAGAATGCTGCGAAATATTTTCGAGAAAACGCGGGGCGCTGGGACGAATTGCGGCGATTGTACGTGGCGGAAGCGGAAGTGGAGAACGGGTTGCGGAAACTATTTTCGTCACGGCGAATGAGATACTTTCTTGATGTCGGTACGGGTACCGGACGCATGCTCGAGGTGTTTGCGCCATTATGCGAGTGTGCTGTGGGAATAGACATCTCTCTTGAGATGCTCGCGGTGGCGCGGGTGAATTTGGCACGTGCTGGCATTGAGAATTGTCGAGTACGTCGTGGCGACATGTACAATTTGCCGCAAGCATCCGAATCCGTCGACGCGGTGATTTTTCACCAAGTATTGCACTATTCCGATGATCCAGCGATGGCAATCATGGAAGCGGCGCGTGTATTGGCTCCGGGAGGTATAATCGCTGTCGCCGACTTCGCCTCCCATCAGCTCGAGCATCTGCGGTCCGAACATGCCCACCGACGTCTGGGATTTCGTGACCGGGATGTGTTGGCATGGTTTTCGGATGCGGGATTAGACGCGACTGAATCTCTCCGTCTGGGGGGAAATCCGCTGACGGTCGTCATTTGGGCGGCTGAGAAGAAGGCCGTTACGTCCGGGGAGGACAACAAATGATCGATGTCGCCAAATCTTCCGAAAGTGGGACAGCTACTCGTGCGCCCCACGTTTCCTTCGAGTTTTTCCCGCCCAAGACAGAGGTTATGGCTGAAAAACTTTGGGACTCAGTCCGTCGGCTTGCTCCGCTTGGACCGCGTTTCATGTCCGTGACTTATGGCGCTGGTGGTTCGACGCGCGAACGCACCCACGCGACGGTGACCCGCATCCAACGTGAAACAGATGTGTCACCGGCCGCCCATCTAACCTGTGTCGGGGCCACACGCGATGAAGTCGATACCGTTGCCAAGTCCTACTGGGAGGTTGGAGTCCGCCACATTGTAGCTCTGCGTGGCGATCCGCCCGATGGGGAGGCCCATTACCAACCTCACCCTGGCGGCTACGATTACGCCGCAGATCTCGTACTCGGACTAAAGCGCGTGGCAGATTTCGAAATCAGCGTTGCGGCGTATCCGGAAACTCATCCTGAAGCCGCTAGTCAAGATGCCGATCTCGACAACCTCAAGCGTAAGATTGACGCCGGTGCCACCCGCGCTATTAGCCAATTTTTCTTTGAGGCAGACACGTTTCTCCGATTCCGAGATCGGGTCCGCAGCGCCGGCATTGATGTACCCTTGATACCCGGCATGCTTCCGGTGACCAACTTCAAACAAGTGGTCAAATTCTCGGCTCTTTGCGGCGCCACCGTGCCCTCTTGGCTCGCCGATCTTTTCGAAGGGCTCGATGACGACACGGAAACCCGCAAATTGGTGGCGGCGACTGTTGCTGCGGAGCAGTGCCAACGCCTATGGGATGGCGGCGCCGAAGCGTTCCATTTCTATACGCTCAATCGGGCGGACTTGACATACGCCATCTGCCATATCCTCGGCCTCCGTCCCAATACCACCGAGGCGCAAAGCTAGGAATCGTTGACATGACGGACATCCGCGATTTTCTTAAAGAAAATGTGCTGCTGCTCGATGGTGCAATGGGAAGCCGTACGCAAGCCCTCGATCTGGACGTGGACACCGACTATTTGGGCAACGAGAACTGTACGGAAATCCTCAATGTCTCCCGCCCCGACGTGGTTCGCGACATTCATATCGGTTACCTGGAAGCTGGTGCCGACGCGGTCGAAACCAATAGTTTCGGTGGATCGCCCGTTACACTTGCTGAGTTTGGTCTTGAACACCGCGCATTTGAATTAAACAAGCTTTCCGCGGAGTTGGCTAGAGAGGCGATCGATACGGTTGCCGGAGACGGACGTAGCCGCTTCGTCTTCGGCTCCATTGGTCCGGGGACAAAACTTCCTAGCCTCGGGCATATCGATTACCAGTCGGTCGAGGATGCTGTGGCGTTACAGGCTTCTGGGCTAATTGCAGGCGATGTCGACGCCTTTCTTATCGAAACTTGTCAGGACCCGCTGCAAGTCAAGGCAGCAGTGAACGGCGCTAAACGGGCCGTTCACGAGGCCAACCGCGAGGTCCCCATATTTGTCAACGTAACAGTCGAAACGACCGGAACTTTGCTCGTCGGCAGTGATATCGCTGCCGCAGCCACGGTGGTGGATGCGCTTGACGTGCCGGCCATCGGACTCAACTGCGCCACCGGTCCACAGGAGATGGCGGAGCACGTGAGATGGTTGGCGCGGAACTGGACCGGGTTTATCGCGGTGGTACCGAACGCTGGTCTTCCTGAACTTGTTGACGGTCAAACAGCATACCCACTGGGCCCTGAGGAGATGGCTCGTTGGGTCGAACGATTCGTCGTCGAGGATGGAATCAATTTGGTTGGTGGCTGTTGTGGCACGACACCTGAACACATCGCGGCGATTGACAGTAGTTTGCGCCGTTTGGCCGATGGTCTGCGTCCAAAGCCCAGCAATCGGGAACCGAAATGGGTGCCGTCTCTGGCATCGCTTTATAGCCAGGTTTCTCTAAGACAGGAAAACGCGTTTCTGTCGATCGGCGAACGCTGCAATGCCAACGGATCTCGCAAATTTCGCCGCCTACAAGAAGCAGGTGACTGGGACGCTTGCGTTGCCATGGGCCGGGAGCAGGTGGGCGAGGGATCCCATGCCCTGGACGTTTGTACTGCTTTCGTCGGGCGTGATGAGATAGCCGATATGTCGGCGGTATTAAGTGGTATGCGCGGCGCGGTCGACGCTCCCGTCGTCATCGATTCCACAGAATTGCCAGTATTGGATTCTTCGCTCAAGCTGTACGGTGGGAAACCTGTAATCAATTCAATCAACTTCGAGAACGGCGAGGAACCGGCGGCCCAGCGAATGGCTTTGGCCAAGCGCTTCGGCGCCGCGGTTATCGCATTGACCATTGATGAAGAGGGTATGGCCAAGGAGGTGGCAGAAAAGGTCACGTTGGCCGAGCGTCTTCATGATTTCGCTTGTGGCCGCTTTGGGTTGCCAGCTGCCGATTTGCTCATTGACCCGTTAACTTTCACAATTTGCACCGGCAATGACGACGACCGAAAACTCGGAGTTTGGACCCTGGAGGCTATTGAGCGAATCGTCGACGTGCTTCCCGAATGTCAAGTAATACTCGGACTGTCAAACATCTCCTTCGGTCTCAATCCGGCCGCCCGTCATGTGCTCAATTCCGTCTACCTTGATCATGCGTTGAAACGTGGCTTGACTGGCGCCATCGTACACTTCAGCAAGATCCTTCCACTGCACGCTATCCCAGAAGCGGAAGTCCGTGCTGCCGAAGACTTGATCTTCGATCGGCGTCGTCCGGGCCATGATCCTCTTCACGATTTCATTGGTTTGTTCGAAGGCCGAACCGCCAAGGCGGAAAAGACAAAGGAACGACCGCGGCAGGTGGAAAAGCGTCTTGCCCAGCGCATCATCGACGGGGACCGTCAAGACTTGGAATCCGACCTCGACGAGGCGCTGGAAAAACATGGCCCCTTAGAGATCATCAATACATTTCTTCTGGACGGTATGCGCGTGGTCGGCGAGCTCTTTGGCGCCGGTAAAATGCAGCTTCCATTTGTGCTACAGGCGGCGGAGACGATGAAGGCGGCTGTGGCATATTTGGAACCTTTCATGGATCGATCGGACAGCACGGACAAGGCTACGATCGTGTTGGCCACGGTAAAGGGAGACGTCCACGATATTGGTAAGAATTTGGTCGATATCATTCTCACCAACAATGGCTACAAGGTGGTCAATCTCGGCATCAAACAGCCCATTGCCAACATCATGGCCGCGGCACGTGAACACAACGCCGACTCCATTGGCATGTCGGGTCTGCTCGTGAAGTCGACGGCGATAATGCGTGAGAATCTAGACGAGCTATCGCGCGAGAACATCGATTTGCCTGTGTTTTTGGGGGGTGCCGCCTTGACACGAAAATTCGTCGAGGAGGATTGCCGCGCAGCATACGCTGCGGGTCGAGTCGCGTATGCCCGGGACGCTTTCGACGGGCTCGACCTGATGGCCAAGGTGGCGGGTGGTGACTTCGACGCCCACGTTGAGGATTGTGCCCGCAAACGTCAGTTGAAGCCGGTAAAGAAAGCACGCGATTTAGGTGTCGTTCCCGATACCAGTGAGGCGCGTCCCATCGATCTCGAGGAGATCAGGCTTCGCAAGGCTGAACTGACTGCCGGGGTGGCCATTCCGTCTCCGCCATTCTGGGGCCCAAAAACGATCGAGCGGGTGCCGGTTCGGGCGCTGCTCCCCTACCTCAACGAGACTATGCTGTTTCAGTTTCACTGGGGATTTAAGCGAGCAGGCAAGAAGGCGGACGCCTATAGAGAATGGGCCAATCGCGAAGTACGTCCGATCCTCAACGAACTCATCGATAAGGTCGAGGCCGAGGAGATCGTTATACCGCAGGCAGCCTATGGGTATTGGCAAGCTGCCGCGGATGGAGACGATTTGGTCCTGTTCGAAGAAGACGGAAATCGCGAAGCGGTGCGTTTTTCATTGCCTCGTCAGGCCAAACGCGGAGGGCTGTGTCTTGCTGATTTCTTCCGTGACGTCGGGGCAAGTGAGCGGGACGTTGTCGGCTTGCAAGTCGTGACGGTTGGACAAGGGGCATCCGACGTCGCTCGTCAGTGGTTTGCCGAGAATCGCTATCGTTACTATCTATTCCTGCACGGTTTGGGCGTTGAGTTGGCGGAAGCCATGGCCGAATTTGTTCACAAACGTATTCGCGCCGAATTGGGTTTTGGCCACGAAGACGACCGCGATATCAAGAAACTTCTCAAACAAGATTACAGGGGATCACGATATTCGTTCGGTTACCCCGCTTGTCCAAATCTTTCTGATCAGCATAGCCTATTGGCTCTGCTCGGCGCTGAGCGCATTGGCGTGACCATGAGTGACCAGGATCAGCTCCATCCTGAGCAGTCCACATCCGCTATTGTCGTCCACCACCCCCAGGCCAAGTATTTTTCGGTCTAGCCAATTTCACGTCCCTGGTGGGCTCTGAGCAGCAACCGATTCCGCGCCAGAGTGGCGTCTCGTTGGTGGATAGCGCCTACAACGCGTAACCTCTTTTCGCTATCGACGACTGGCAGGCAATCTGCGAATTGAGTGTTTAGCACGTCAATAGCATCCTCCAGGCTGTCGTCCACGGTAAGCACGTCGAAGTCCGTTTGGGCGACCGCGCGCGCCGTTTTTGCGGCGTGGGCTTGATCTCCATTAAGGTCATCGAAGGATAGGGTACCGTAAAGCCGGTCGTTCTCGTCGACGACGAAAGCGGCTCCTTGGGAACTTCGTCGCAGCCGGTCTCGGACACTGGCCACCGAGGCATCGTGGCGGACAAGGACAACGTCGTGACACATTACTTCGTGTAAACGGGTGGCACGTAGGAGGTGGGTTTCTTTTTCCCGGCTGACGTCGATTCCGCGCGCGAAGCTGCCAAGTAAAGAATGACTTTCCGAGCAATTGGTGGGTGACCAACGACGAGATGGCCGTCGCGATCATCACCGCGATGGTCAGGCTGTACGAGGTTGTCAGTTCGAAGACAATCAATATGGTTGAAATCGGAGCACCCAGAACGGCGCCGGCCACAGCGCCCATGCCAATTATGGCGTATGCCCCCTGAGGAGTTGCGTATCCCGGGAATACCCCCACCGCGACGATACCGAATGCTCCCCCCGTCATGGCGCCAACCACCAGAGACGGACTAAAGACTCCGCCACCGAAACCGCTGCCGAGGGATAGTGCCGTCGCCGCTGTCTTGGCCACTAGCAAGCCGATCATAATCTCGAAGGCGAGTGATCCGTTCAGCGCCTGATCAGCGGCTTCGTACCCGACGCCGAGTTCTTGCGGATAGACCAGGGCAACCGTACCAACTGCGAGGCCACCCAGCATCGGCTGCGCCCAGCGGGGTAGGGGGATTTTTCAACGGTTTCGGCCGTGAACATGATGCTAGCCATGAATATGATGGCGACCAGCGCCGAAACGAGACCAAGTATGGCGAAGGCTGGAATCTCGAAATACGAAACGATATCGATGTGTGCGACAGTGAACGCCGGAAAATCGCCGAAGTGCGCGCGAGAGATAGCGGTGCCCAGTACTGACGCGACGACCACAGGGGCGAACGCGGTCATGCGGTAATGGCCAACGACCACTTCGAGGGCGAAAAATACACCGGCAATCGGCGCGTTAAATGATGCCGCCACCGCTGCAGCGACTCCGCAACCCAAAAGCGTCCTCGTCGCGGATCGATCCAAGCGCAAGGCGTGGGCGAAACATGAAGACAATGTCGCACCGAGGTGAACCACCGGTCCCTCGCGTCCCACCGAGGCACCACACCCGATCGACGCTGCGGCGGCGCTGGCCGCGAATATTCCAGTCTTAAATTGCATATGTCCGCCGTGGAGCGCGGCGGCCTCGATGACATCGGCTACGCCTTGATTCCTTTTCTCGGGCAGGAATCGGTACACGAACAAACCGATTAACAATCCTCCCACAGTGGGCGTGAGGAGAATCTGCCACCATGGAAGCGTGCCCGCTAATGTGGCTAGCAACTCCGTCGTGTCGCCGAATCCGGCAGCTTGGATGACGCCAGCAAACGAACGAAAGGCAATGGCCGCATAACTCGATGCGATGCTGATAGCCACGGCGAGGGCAGCTATGAAAATGTGCTCTCGGTTTCGAAACGAGCGCCAAGCGATCGAAACAACGGGTCGTTTCGGGGATCGTCTTGGACCGCTAATACGCACCGCTATGCGGTCTTGGTGCTTCGGGATTGCGGATACTGAAGATGTTCCAAGAGGCGCGGCATCAGTTGCACTGGCCGATCGAGTCTTCGGCGCAAATCGTTTTGCCATCCGTCCAGGTGGCACCCGTAAGATCCGCGCTCAATAGGTCGGCGCCGTCGAGCCTCGCGTCGGTAAAATCGGCATCCTTCAGTTTCGCCCGGAAGAATCGTACACGACGCAGATCAGCACCGCGAAAGCTTGACCCGCGCAAGTCCGCGCGGGTGAAATCGGCTTCGATCATACGGGCGCTGTCGAATACCGTGTCGGCCAGGTGAGCGGTGAAGAACTTCGTCCGGCGGCCGTCGATTTTCGCGAGTATGCTGCCGCTAAGATCCGCCCGTGCAAAACTCGCCTCGCGCAATACGGCTCCGGTAAGGTCGACATTCAAGAAATGCCGCTGGTCCATATAACAGCGCCGCCAGTTGACACCTGGCCCTGGCGGCTCGGTACAGTCCGCCCAGGCGTTGCCGGAGACGACCAACAGCATGGCGGCACAGGCCAATCGGAAAAAGTGTCTCGCCGTCATGACGCGGATCATAACCTATCGTTTGGCCGGCGAGAATACACTGCCCATGTATCCTGATCGTTGATGCGCATCAGCGACCCGTGTCCCATCGTTGCGCCTAGATTGGCGGCGCCCTAAGCTATAACGACCGTAACAAGGGCCGGACCATTGTCGGTTGAACCTCTAGAAAAACGACCCGTCATCGCCGGACTGCGCGCTCTGTTGGGCAAGCGTCTGTCCACCGGCGCGACCGCATGTGCCCACCATGGCAAGGACGCTTCGTACCACCCGGCCCACGCACCCGAGGCGGTCGCCTTTCCCGAGAACGGCGAAGAAGTTCGCGCCATCGTTCGCCTGTGCGCGGATCATGGCACGCCCATGGTCCCGTTTGGTTTGGGTACTTCCCTTGAGGGTCATATCGCTGCCTTGCACGGAGGTGTTTGTATCGACGTCAGCCGCATGAACCGAATCGTACGTGTCAACGCTGACGATATGGACGCGTGCGTCGAGGCCGGCGTAACCCGCAAGCAGCTCAATCGCCATCTGCGTGACACAGGGCTGTTCTTCCCCATCGATCCGGGCGCCGACGCGACCATCGGTGGCATGGCCGCAACCCGTGCATCGGGCACCAATGCGGTGCGCTACGGGACCATGCGTGAGGCTGTTCTCGGGCTAACCGTGATCCTCGCTGACGGCAGAATGATTCGTACGGCGCGGAGGGCTCGAAAGTCATCGGCCGGATACGACCTAACCAGGTTGTTCGTTGGCTCCGAGGGAACGCTCGGGGTGATCACCGAAGTGACCCTGCGGTTACACGGCATTCCCGAGGCGATGTCTTCGGCAGTTTGCGCCTTCGATAATCTTGAAGGCGCGGTGAACACGGTCATCATGACCATTCAATGCGGAGTTCCGGTGGCCCGTATCGAGTTGCTTGACCGTCACACCATGATCGTGGTCAACGCTTATTCCGGTCTCGATCACACCGAGGCGCCGACACTATTCTTTGAGTTCCACGGCTCCGCGGCTTCGGTCGCTGAACAAGCGAAGGCGGTTGAGGAAATCGCCGCTGAGAGTGGTGGCCAGGGATTTCAATGGGCGGTCCGCCAGGAAGACCGCAACCGGCTATGGCAGGCGCGTCACGACGCGTATTTTGCCACCCTAGCGCTGCGTCCCGGAGCGCAAGGATTCCCCACCGATGTTTGCGTTCCCATATCGCGTCTTGCGGAATGTATCGGCGAAACCCAGGAGGACTTGGCGGCCTCGAACATCGTGGCACCGCTGGTCGGACACGTGGGCGACGGGAACTTCCACGTGATTTTTTTGATCGATCCCGAAAACGCAAGTGAGGTCGCCGAAGCGAAGAGATTGAACGAGAGGTTGGTGGCCCGGGCGATCTTGGCCGATGGAACGTGTACCGGCGAGCATGGCGTCGGTTATGGCAAGCTCGACTTTCTGCCGATGGAGCACGGCGAGGCTGTCGACGTTATGTGTCAGATCAAGCGCAGCCTCGATCCCGATAACTTGATGAATCCCGGAAAAGTCGTACGAATTTAATGAGGGTCCAGAATATTTGACATCCGCTGCAAAAATCGGGCAACTATCCAAGCGATAATCTGAGCGGCGCGAACCAATCTGCGATTTGCGCCGGGAGCGGTTTGCGTTAATCTGTATCCTCGTATCGAATATCGGTCCATCTTACTTCTTAACCATCGCTGAGGATGGGTCTCCATGGGTGATGTCGTAAACATCAACCAGTACCGTAAGCGGCGCCAACGGCGTGCAACGCAGAAGAAACCAAAGGAAAATCCGAAGAGCCGCTCGGAGCAGGACCAGACGGCGACGCCGGACGAGCCCGGAGATTCGGAGGGTACTAGTCTCAACACCCCGGCGAACGACGAGCCGCCCAGCGCCGGATAACGAACGCCCGATGAGGCTGAATTTGGCGAGGTTGGGGGCGATTACGGACCTCCGGCGGGGTGACGTTTGGCCCGCTAACCAGCTTGCCACCGAAGTGGCACGCCGTGCTCGGGTGCTTGCCAAGCTCGGGGTAGGGCCTGGCAATCACGTTGTCATCGCCCACGGCGGCACACCGTCATTCTTCGCCGATTTGTTCGCGGTTTGGCGGCGCGGTGCGTGCGCGGTCTGCGTTAACGCCCGGCTGACCACATCCGAACTGAGTAATATCGTCGAGTTCGTCACGCCTTCGGCGGTATTGGTCGACGACGGAACCATCTCCGATGGGGACGGCATCGATGTTCCAGTGCTGTGTACGGGGGATGAAAAGGCACTCGATGAGCAGTCATCGCCGGGAACCTTAAGTTTGGATGACCCGGCGCTTATCCTCTTCACCTCGGGGACCACCGGCGTCCCCAAGGGAGTTGTGCACACATTCCGTTCCTTGTCCGCGCGCATCGCCCTGAACCAAGCTTTCATCGGCGCGGCGCGGATGACTACGTCGCTGTGCCTGTTGCCGACTCACTTCGGCCACGGCCTGATAGGCAACTGTCTTACACCGTTGTTCGCCGGGGGCAATCTGTTGCTGTTCGCCGATTCCGGACCGCGCGCCGCCGCCAAACTCGGCGCCATTCTTACTGAGCACCAGGTGACCTTCATGAGTTCGGTGCCGACGGTTTGGAAAATTGCCTTCAAGACCGGGCGCCCACCAGAAGAATCGCACCTTCAACAGGTTCATGTGGGGTCCGCACCCCTATCCGCCGACCACTGGCGGGCGATTGCCGATTGGACCGGTACGGATAATGTGGTCAACATGTACGGTATCACCGAAACCGCCAACTGGGCGGCGGGGGCTTCGGCACGCCAATGGGCGGCCGAGGACGGCTTGGTCGGCACCATGTGGGGCGGCGGCGCGGCCATCAAGAACGCGGATGGGGAAATTTACGGCGAAGATGGGCGCGAAGGCGAAATTCTTCTGCAAACGCCTTCGCTCATGACCGGTTATCACAAGCGCCCCGACCTTACCGATCAAGTATTGCGCGACGGTTGGTACCACACCGGCGATATCGGCCGTATCGACGGCGATGGGATCATCCGCCTCACCGGTCGCGAAAAGGAGGAGATCAACCATGCCGGAATCAAGGTTCATCCGGCCGAACTCGATCTCCTGCTCGAACGTCACCCGGACGTGGTGGAAGCCTGCGCCTTCGGCGTGCCGGACGAAATCAGCGGCGAAGTTGTGGGCGTCGCCATCCAGGCCATCGACGGGGCCGACATCGGCGCTGGAATCTTGCGCCGCTGGTGCGCCGAACGCATCAAGCCGGAGGGTATCCCACAAAAATGGTACTTCATCGCCGCCATCCCCAAGACCGACAGGGGCAAGATCAACCGCAAGGCGGTTATGGAATTTTGCTTAAAGGGAATAACCTAGTGAACAGGTGCTGTTGGAGAGGACACGGAAACTTTGAAAATGCTGGAGGGCAACGTTTTGCTGGGGGTAGTCGCAGCGATCGCGACAATAGTCGTGGCTGCGATTGCGGTGCGGGAATTCCTATTTCCTGACGATAAAGCGTATCGGTACCGGCAGTTAGAGGAAGTGGCTGAACCCCTTGTGCCGAATGGAGATAAGGACAACGGAGTCAAGATAGCAAATATTCTCGAGTCTCTTGCCGAAAGAGGTCTGGGCATGGATCATATTTCTCTGCGATACGCGTGGTTGAAAGGCGCTCAATTAGAGGGCGCAAACTTTTACGCAACCCAGCTGTCACACGTCACTTTAAGCGAGGCCAATCTAGCGGGCGCGCAACTGAACTTCGCCCGCATGGAGTATGCACAGATGCAGTTGGCAAATTTGGCGGATGCAAGATTGAGAAGCGCCAGGCTTAACAACGCCAATCTTTTGGGTGCCGATCTCACGCGCGCGGACTTGAGGTGTAGCTGGTTGTGGAATGCCAATCTGACGGAGACCGACTTGTCTGATGCCGATCTATCGGGAACAGACCTGTCGGGCGTTGATTTCCAGACTGCCAAAGGACTTACACAGCAGCAATTAGATAGAGCCTGCATAAAAGAAGGCGGGATAGAACCGCTAAACCTGCCGGAGCCTTTGAAGTGGAAAGGGCAAGAATGCCCAACAGAAGAGTGTACGCCTCGGGAATAGAGAGGACAGATTGAACTTTAGTATTTTGGTTGTCCCTGACGATTTGTCGCCCCGCGCGGCTCTGCGTGAACCGGAATAGCAAAATTAAATGTGGCGCCCTTCACCGCTGCCCTTGCCCGATCCGGTTCGGAAATACGCTAGGCCGTTCTATCGGATCAAAATCTCTAGCATGACCTCAGCTAAACTATATTCTTCATAGTATGTCATAACGTCCTTTATGGGACGGTATAAGAAAAAATTTTTGTGTATGTGAATCCGGGCACGCTGGATGTACCAATTACTAGCGAGGCATTTAGAACTATCGAAATTGAGAGAAAACGTTAATCGCTCATCAAAAATATAATAGAATTCCAATACTATTTCATATTATGTTTTAATGTTTTTTTGCCCAAACAATAATTACCACAAATAGCCAGAACATTATTATAAATGTTGCTACGCTTAGAAATCTATCAATAGGATCAAACGATACTAAATTATCACTAATGCCGTTCTTGACAACTATAAGATTGGAAGCGTGACGATGTGCTATTAATTCAGTGCGCACTCTTCCAATATCGGAATATGCATCGTAAAAATAAAACAGGATGACTGTATTGAAAATAGTAAATACGATGCTAATTAATATTTTTTGAATTATTTCGAACTCTTGTGTGCGGGCTAATATCCATCCAACAATTCCAAGCAAAACAAACACATACACATTCCATATTGTGTTTATGCTTCCAAGTAAGCTAGCCCGACTTCCGCAACTC